>CANQEF010000105.1 GCA_947594675.1 uncultured Bacilli bacterium | reverse complement strand
CCTCATTAATAGTACCACCATTGTACTCAATTACAGCCTTATTAACAGAACCGCTATAGCCACCGCCATAAACGAAACCGCCTTCTAACTTACCTGTATAAGTATTCTTATAACCAACAACACCACCATTAATAGTGATTTTAGCAGTACCAGTAACAACAGAACCGTCATTCATGCCACCACCATAAATAGCAGCAACATTTCCACCATTCATAACGATTTCAGTACTTTCTAATGTACTTGAACCATTTGCACGAACACCACCATAAACTTTTGTAGTAGGTGCAACAAGATAAGTTTTTCCATCACACTCAATTGAAGCACCACTCTCACCATCTGATCTTTCAGAAATAACTATCTTCTTACCATTTCCGAAGAAATAACCATTAGTGTAGTGAGAATCTTCTAAAGCATTTACTGATATACCTGGAACTAAAAGTACACCAGCCATTAACATCATAACAAATAATAATACTCTTTTCTTCATTACTTCTCTTCCTTTCTTATATTCGTAATAGAAATTTTTTAATCTCTATTATTAACTAAATTATATCCTTGCTTTCGACAATTGTCAATCATTTTTTACCATCATTTTTTACCAATTAAAAACTCTTTAAAATAAAAATACTAAAAAAAGATAAAAACCAAATACTATGATTCGGTTTTATAAATATTAAACACTAATAATCAGCATTTACTAAATAAAACTTTGTACTAAGACCTGTTTGACTACCAAGAGCAGTTGTAATACCACTACCATTATAAGTTATTTTAACACCACTCGCAGCAGTTATAATATACTGACCATTTTTACTTGGTGTAATTAACCACTTTTCATTACTAGCTCCTGTATAATTAGGACCTGCTTTTAAGGTAACACCAGCTCCTGAACCATTCGTTCTTAAAACATTATAATTTTGTGTCTCTACTATTTTAAAATAATTACTACCAACATTTTCTAAAGACCATTTTTGATAGCGCGTACCATTTATACCACTTAAACTAATAGACATATCTTGCCCAATAGTTGAATCTCCAGTTGTAAAAGTAACCATCTCATTATTAACAGGAATTATATAATAGACTCCATCAGGTGGAATTAATGAAGTACTATTGCGATAAGCCGAGTAATGTAACCCATTAGTTCCCTCTTTAATAGAATCATTATCTATCGCATTAAACTCACTTAGTGAAATACAACTACTATCCGAAGTAGAAGAACAATAACTTAAACTGTGTCTAGCAAGATCTCCCGTTTTATGCCAAACAGCTATTTCATCTAGATTAACATTAGTACTAAAAGTAACTGTTAAACATTTTTGAGTCGCTGTAGCCGTAATTTTGCCCTCAGTAGCTAAATCCCCATCTTTAGTTTTACCTGCATCAGTAATTGTAGGATTAGCACTTATCGTTCCTATAGACTTTACAAGATTTTCGCCATTAGAAATAGCCTGAATTTCCTTCCAAGAATTAGTACTACCATCAACACAATCAACTATTTTTTTAACGTTATTTAATTCTAATTTTTTAGGCAATGTATCACTAACAGTTGTTATTTTTTGAATATTAGCTTTACCAGCACCACTATTTACACCAGCAATCATTTGGCCATTTACAAATCTATAGCCTTTTTCGGGAACATGATATTCTCCAGTAAATTCACCTGTTTCAGTATCATAAATTGGTAACCCAAAACTAATAGATACGCGTCCTTTTTCTTGCGATAAAACATTTGTTGAAGTATTTAATGCATAAGAGCTACTACCAGCATATCCTGAAATATAGGAGCTACCACCTTCAGAAGAACCACCATTACGAAATCCTCCACCACTTCCAATAGCTGTCGTATTAAAATTTCCACTTATCTGTGTAGCAGAACCAGCACCACCAGCATTATTATAGCCCTGCAAATCGCCACCTTTACCACCATCCTTGGAAGTTGAGGCACCTCCACCACCTGCTGCTACCATAATTCGCGTTTGCATTGATCTATCATCAGTATAGTTACCAGATTCCAATCTAACATCAGTTGCTCCACCACCGCCTGCTGTTGTACTATTTGAATTGCCACCACCATTTTTTCCTGCACTAGAAGTTGTACCACTAGTACCTATATAAAAATATAAATGCGTATTTTCTTCTAAATAAATTACTCCCGAAGTATAAGCCCCTTTTCCTCCTTTATATCCATTCTTATCTCCACCAGAGGCTCCCCATAATTCTATTTTATACCAACCCTCTTGTCCATAAGGAACAATATATTCTTGTTGACCTGATGATTCATTAGTAGGCATAAGATTTGCCTCTGTTAAACTATATCGATTTAAATCATCTTCTATTTGCTTTACAAAATTAGATGTATTAACTCTATTAGATGACATAATACTCATTAATAAAATAACAATCAAAAAACCCATTATTGATAGACCATACAATAATGTCGATATCGCAAAACCCCTATTATTCCTAATTTTCATATTATTACCACCAATTCTATTATAAATTGTATCACATTTGTTTAAGAATAACTACCCATTTATCACCATATTTTTTACTCTTCCATACTTGATAATTATCAGGATAAACAATTTTTTCCAAGGCATCACTTTCACATATAATTAACCCTTCTTCTCTTAAACAAGAAAATTTATTTATTAAACTAATTGCTTTTTCTATATAATCAGTATTATAAGGAGGATCCAAGAAAATTATATCAAGTTTTTTACCACTTAATTTTTCTAGAGCTTTTTCATAATCTAAATTTATAATGAAACTGTTTTCAATTTGCAAATTCTCTATATTTTTTTTAATTATCTTAATTGCCTGAGAGCTATTATCTACTAAGTATGCATACTTTGCTCCATTACTAAGAGCTTCAATTGCTAAATTCCCACTACCAGCAAATAAATCCAAAACAACACTATCTTTTAAATAGCTTTGAATACTAGCAAATAAACTTTCTTTAACCCTATCCATAGTTGGTCTTGTTCCTTTAATATCATAACCGAGTAAATTTCTTCCTTTATATAAACCACTTATTATTTTCATAAACTACAATTATCCTTCTTAGTAAGTTCTTTTAATCTTTCATTTATTTTAAGTATTAAAATATTCAAATCTGTCTCCTTTGTTTTATATTCTTGAAATAACTTATTTTCTTCAACCTTTCTAAGGAGCAGCTTATTATCTTGATATTCTTCTAATAATTTACTTAATTCTTGGTCTTCAATAACTTTCTTTTTAACTTCTCTTATCGCTATAACTTCTTTTTGTTCATCTAAAACTTTTTTTAAATTATCTAATTTTTCATATAACTCTTCCATAAGTTAATTGTATCAAAAATTATTCTTTAAGTACATCCATAAAAGAAGAAATTAAATTAATATTACTAGAAATTTTCTCTAACCTATCAGTTAAACGCAATTTATATTTTTCCTTAGCTAATTCTTCAATTCTTTTAATACTAGAAGGATCTCTATTCAATACTTTGTACCAAGAAGAATTTTCTCTTAGAAAATTATATACATGAGGACTACTTTTTATATAATTAATTGTATAAAGATTCATAATTAATCCTCAAAATGTCTATAAAGTGGCCTAGGCTGATAAGTATTAGTATTATTTGCAACTTTATTACTACCTAAAGAGGCTAGCCCTAAATCCTGAAGTAAACTAATTGTCTTTTGTAAATTAGTAACGCCCTTTTGAACAGAGTCCATATCCATATTTTTAAATGTATTAAAAAACTCTTTAAAAGTAGTTGGTGTCTTTTCATCACCACTAGTAGCAACATCTCTCCTAAAATAACTATCCCAAATAGAATTATTTTCTCCATAAATATCATATAATTCATAAAATTTTTGCCAAGTAGCATTGCCCTGCATAACATTAGTTGCTAACTCAGGATGCTTTCTTGCAAAATCTTTAAACATTTCTTTTGACATAAAATCATTCATTCCTCTCATCATAAAGTTAAGTACTTTTATTCAAAACTTTCTCTTTTTAATTTTTTAATAAGTCAACTAATAATGAATAATTAGCAATTAATATATTTAAAAATTTAATACAAAACCGAAAGTTTTAAAAACATTCCCTACTTTGCAAGGTATACAAGTCATAATTTTTTTAGACTATTACCTATTACAATATATGACAATTTTTTGATTATAGAATAAATGATTTTTAAGAAAAATATTTAACTAACTTTTCTACTCATGAATCGGATAAATTTTTATAAGCCTTATCAATTAACATTTATATCCCACCTACCAATTACAATATAATACAAATGTTTGGGTTTGTCAATCGAACAAATTATTCTTTATAGGAGAAAATTCCTTATAAAAAAATGACAAAATAAATTTTGTCATGCGTCCCTTTAAAAAGGGACCTTTTCTTTTTCCATTTATTATTTTAA
>CANQEF010000104.1 GCA_947594675.1 uncultured Bacilli bacterium | reverse complement strand
TTTGGAGTGACTTAATTGTCACTCCTTTATTTTTTATATCGTTCTTTATAAGGAGAAAATTCCTTATAAACAAAAAAATTGTGGAGTTTTTCCACAACTTTTATATTTTTTCTACTTTTATTGAAACTTTTTCATCATTAAGAATTGTCTCATCAGATAAATTTTTATCCTCAATAAGAAAATCTCCTAAAACTTCATTCATTACATAATCTTTATATTTTTCTAGCATTGATTTTATCTTATTAGTACCATTATAATAAACTTTAATATGATCCGTTATGATAAAGTCAGCATCCTTTCTAAGAGATTGTACTTTACGAACAAATTCACGAGCTAATCCTTCAAGAATTAAATCTTCAGTTAACTCAGTATTTAAGACAACACAAGTTTTATTATTAGAAGTAGAGGCATAGCCATCTTTTTGTTTTAGACTTATTAAAACCATATCTTCTGTAATAGTAAAATCATCACCACCAAGATTGATTGTTAAACCATTTTCTTTAATTTTATTAACATCCTTTGAAGATAAATTACTAAGTACTTCCTGTAATAATTTAATTCTTGGTCCCAAAGTTTTTCCTAAAACTTTAAAGTCTGGTTTAACAACATATTCAAGGTAATCGCTCATATCTTCTTTAAATATAATCTCTTTAACGTTTAATTCTTCTTGAATAACTGGCAATAAATCACCAATTACATTTTCATCATTCTTTGGTAAAATTAAACTACTTATCGGTTGACGAACCTTGATATTTGCCTCTTCTCGTGCAAAACGGCCTAAAGAGCAAACATCTCTTACTAAATCCATTTTTTCTTCAATTTTCTCATCAATTAATTCCGTCTTTTCAACTGGATAATTAGCTAAATGAACAGATTCTCGATTAGTTAATTTTTGATATATTTCTTCTGTTAAAAATGGAGTTATTGGGGCACATAATTTACATAATTCTACTAATACTTCATAAGTAGTTAAGTAAACGCATTTTTTAGATTCAGTTAATTCACTATCCCAAAATCTTCTTCTATTACTTCTAATATACCAGTTAGATAAATCATCATTTAAAAATGGAATAATTAACTTGGCCACTTTATTTAAATCATACTCTAAAAAAGCATTATTAACTTCTTTTATTAATCTATTTAATTTAGAAATTAACCATCGATCAATTAAAGGTCGATTCTTTACAGGAATATCATAGATTCTAGGATCAATATTATCAGCATTCGCATACATTTCAAAGAAAGAATAAGCATTTTTAAATGTTGAAATATATTTTGAATAAATTTCTTTTACACCATCTTCATCAAATTTCAAAGGTGTCCATACAGGAGAGGCATATAACATATAAAATCTTACTGTATCAGCACCATATGTTTCCATAATTTCAAATGGACTAACTGTATTTCCACGAGATTTATGCATCTTTTGACCATATTTATCTAATAATAAATCATTTACTAAAACATTTTTATAAGGTGTTTTTCCTGTAATAAAAGTAGAGATAACTAGTAGAGAATAAAACCAACCTCTCGTTTGATCAATTCCTTCAGCAATAAAGTCAGCTGGAAATTGACTTTCAAAAAATTCTTTGTTTTCAAATGGATAATGATATTGAGCAAATGGCATAGATCCTGAATCAAACCAACAATCTATAACATCAGGAATTCTACTCATATGTTTGTGGCATTTTGGACATTCTATGTGGATATCATCAACATATGGGCGATGCAAATCTAAATCATCATTTACTTCTTCAATAGCCAAGTTCTTTAATTCTTCCCTAGAACCAATCATTATTTCATGGCCACATTCACATTTCCAAAGTGGTATAGGACAACCCCAATATCTATTACGGGAAATAGCCCAATCATTCATATTTTGTAGCCAGTTTTCAAATCTTTTTTCACCAACATAATCTGGATGCCAAGCTACTTTTTTATTTTCTACTATAATTTCATTCTTTTTAGCAGTTGTTTTAATATATAAAGAAGGTTTTGAATAATAAACAAGTGGTGTTTTACATCTCCAACAATGTGGGTAATCATGATTCATTTTTTGTTTTTTGAATAATTTATCTTCGCTAGCTAAATATTTAATAATATCTAATTCAAGTTGAGGATCTACTACAAGTCTTCCTTTCCAAGGACCTTCTGTGTAGCAACCATCTTCACCAACTGGATTAAATACTGGTAAGTCATATTTTAATCCTACTTCATAGTCATCTTGTCCAAAAGCTGGAGCTATGTGAACAACACCAGTACCATCAGCAGTAGTAACATAATTATCACAAGTTACATAAAAGCCTTTTTTTTCAGTCTTTAAAAATGGCATTAATTGTTCATATTCTAGGTATTCTAAATCTTTACCCTTGTATTCTTCTATTATTTCATAATCATTTCCTAAAATAGAATCAGCTAAGGCTTTTACAAGAATAAAGTTATATCCTTTAGATAAACATTTTACATATACTTCATCTGGATTTACACATAAAGCTGTATTAGCTATTAAAGTCCATGGAGTTGTTGTCCATACTAAAAAATAAGTATTTTCTTCACTTTTTAGCTTAAAAGGTACATAAACTGTATTAACAGAAATTTCTTTATACCCTTGAGCCACTTCATGTGAGGCAAGACCAGTACCACATCTTGGACACCAAGGAACAATTTTTAAACCATTATAAATATAGCCATCATCAAATATTTTCTTTAAAATCCACCATTCAGATTCAATATAGTTATTGTCATAGGTAATATAAGGATTTTTCAAATCAATAAATTGGCCCATTTGCTTAGTAAACTTAGTAAAGTATTCTTCATTTTTCCAAACACTTTCTCGACATTTTTGATTAAACTCTTTAATACCATACTTTTCTATGTCATTTTTACTTGAAAAATTTAATTCCTTTTCAACTTGTACTTCTACCGGTAAGCCATGTGTATCCCAACCAACTTTTCTAATAACTTTATAACCTTGCATAGTTTTATATTTACATATTGTGTCTTTTAAAAGTTTAGCTAAAGTATGATGAATACCCGGCATTCCATTAGCAGTAGCGGGACCATCATAAAAGACAAAATTCTCATTATCTTTTCTATTTTCCACAGTTTTTGTGTAAATATCTTTTTCATCCCAAATCTTAGCTAATTTTTCTTCAATCTCATTAATTTTTCCTTGTTCTAATTTTTTAAATTTCATAAATACACCTACTTTCTACAACTAAAAAATTACATATAAATAATAAAATACAAATAATGTTAAAAAAACGATGCCTTCTCTTTTAGTAATTTTATAACCTGTGAAGGAAAACATATATAATAGTATAGATGAAATTATCATGGTAATAACATCTATATAATTAAAGTTTATATTAGATATGCTACCAAATAGGGCAACCGGTAAACCTAAAACAAAGCCAATGTTATAAATATTACTTCCAATTATATTTCCAAGAGCTATATCACATTCACCTTTTTTGGTTGCTGTAATGGATGTAACTAATTCAGGAAGTGATGTTCCTAAAGCTATAATTGTTAGAGAAATAATTCTTTCAGTTATACCAATTTCTTTAGCAACTAATACAGCATTATCAACAACTACATTACTACCAATTATAACACAGATAATTCCTATCGCTATGTAAATAATACTTTTCTTATTACTAAAAGTATTTATATTTTCTTGATCTTCATCTATTTTATTCCGATACATTGTGAATAAATAATAAACAAAGATAAAGAAGAAGAATAAAAGTATTATACCATCTCTTCTAGTAAAACTATTTAGTGCCTTTGGATTAAATAAGCTATCAGAGATTAATATAGAAAAAAGAATTGTAATTAAAAGGGCAAAAGGTAATTCTTTTTTTACCGTGCTACTTTTAACAGATAAGTTTCTAAATAATGCCGATAATCCTACTATTAGTAAGATGTTTAAAATATTACTACCTATAACATTTCCTAAAACAATATCGCCATTTCCTGAAAGCATTGATTTAAATCCTATCGCGAGTTCTGGAGCTCCAGTACCTAAATTAACAATTGTTAGTCCAATCAGTAACTTCGACACTTTAAAATTTGTTGCAATAGAGCTAGCTCCATCAATAAAAATATCAGCTCCCTTTATTAAGATTATAAATCCTAATACGAGAAGAATTATTTTTAAAAGCATATATACCTCCTATCCAAATATTACATAAGCATAATAACAAGTAAATAGTAATAAAAAGAATATTCCTTCTCTTTTTGAAATCTTGTAATCATTAAAAGAAAACATAAATAATAAAATAGCTGATAAAATCATGGTAATAATATCAATATAACTAAATGTTATATGTGAAATTCCTCCAAAGATAGCTACCGGTAAGCCAATTACAATCCCAATATTAAAAATATTACTGCCTACTACATTACCAATAGCAATATCATATTC
>CANQEF010000103.1 GCA_947594675.1 uncultured Bacilli bacterium | reverse complement strand
TTTTATTTTCTATTCCATTATACCCCCCCCCGAACGCTAAGTCAATCTTTTTAGTTCCTTTATTTTATCCTTTTTCTACATATGAAAAAAAGCAGATTCATTGTAAATCTACTTTAAGTTCTTTTTCCTTACAAATAGGATAGCTCCTATGATTACAAGGATACCAATTGCACTTAAACTATACATCAATAAGTGACTTTTTGCTTTATAAATTTTTTTATTTTGCTTGACACAAGCTTTTACATCACCTTCATTTTTGATAGTAGAAACAAGATCACAAACTTCTTCAGCCTCTTGATAAGCGGCAATTGCTTCTTTTAGATGTTCTTTGTTTGTATTATTTAACCCAGTAAAAGCATTCGTTCCAAGTACAATAAATGGAAGTTTTTTACTTTTGACTTTTAAAGATTTTTTTACTTTATCAAATAGTTCTTGATTATCTTCTATTTTTATGGCATTAACATTTATATGCATATTGGTCATTAATTCATTTTCTAACCATTCTCTTCCACTATCACATTCACTATTTTCTTTTTCACAAAAGAAATAAAGATTTACCATACTATAATTTGCATTGGTTGCTAAAGCTTTTGTCACAATAGGAAACCATAGTAAGAGAAATAGTATTCCAAAATAGATTCTTCTTTTCATTTTTTTTCCTCACTTTCTTATAGAAATAAAGGTGTTTTTTTCAACACCTTTATTATTAACCTTCGTAAATATCACTGTTAGTAGTTTTTTTATGATATTGTTTACATTCTTCATAGAATGATTTAATTTTTTCTACTGTTAGAGGTTCATCCTCTTTTGCTAAATAAGTAAGTGGTTCTTCTAAATTAACATCTGCTGTTGAGAAAGATACTTTTATATGATTATCACTATAAGTTTGACTTACAATTTTAATCGTAAAATTACTTTCAGTTTCCATACTAACGACTTGAGAATCATCCTCATTTAACTTAACTTTTACTACAACTTGGGCTTTTTCTTCTGTTTGAATATCATTTGATTCCGTATTTGTACCATCCAAGTAAGCATCATTTAACCATGCATTTACTCGATCATTATTTAATGTTACTTTATAAGTATGATTTTCATTTGTAGATTCAACCCCAAGAATAGCTTCGGTTGGTTCTTTTTCTTTAATCATATCTTGTAATAAAGAAATTTCGTGCGAACCCTTACTATAATCCGTCAAGAAATTTGCAAATACCCAATTATCACTTAATATTGGAGGACAAGGTTCATTATCACAAGAATAATCATCTGCCTTTTTGTTTAAAGTAATAATAATTGGTCCAACATGAGAAGTATCTACTTTCTTTAGTCTAAACAAATACTGAGTTACACTATTATCAGTAGAAGTATATAAAGCTACATCTTTTGCTTCATCATATTTATATGTGGATTTTTCTTCATTTCCTTTGACTTTATTATCTCTAGTTATTGTTAGACTTTCTGCTTCTTGCGTATTCTTAGCAGCGTTGTTAATCTTTTCAACAATTGTTTCTACTCCGCTATAATCAATGGTATAAGTTTCTTTATTTTCTCCACTGCCATCTAAATCAAGTGAAAGAGTATATATTTTACCATTATCACCAGTAATTTTAGTTGACTTGATTGCTTCTAAGTTCAATTTCATCTCTTGAGTAACTGAAGTAGGAGCAATTCCATTTTCAGGATTTGCACTATACGTTTTTGTTTCTGTTTCTCCATTTGGATTTGTAATTTCTACTTTAGTTTTACCATCTTGAAATTTTTCTGATGTTAATGTTATCGGTATTACATATTCTCCATCTGTTTTCGTTTCAATTAGACCTGAAATTCTATTTTCTGAAACAATTAGTCCAGAACTACTTTGAAGGTTAACAGACATAGAAGGCTTTTTTATATATTGGGCAACCAGCATATTCGTGTTATGTGCTTTAAATCCTAATGAATTTGGTGTTGCATCTGTTAACTTATCATTTTCTACCTTTACACTATTTAAAGTGAAATGATCGAAAACTTTATCATCATTCTCAGTTGTTGGTTTAACTCCTGATTCGTAACCTAAAGTTTTAAAATCAATTTTATCACCATGGTAATACACTTTAATTTTATAGAAAGGACTGCCTTTTTCTTGTTCATCATCTTTAATTGCCATATAGTAAATCTCAGAATTTTCTTTTTTTACATAATAGAAATCTCCATAATAAGTTTCAGCAGTTTTATCAATTCCATCTTGTGCATTTGGTTCAATTATATGATATCTATCATTATGCGTTAATCCAGAACCATCTACACTGGCATTTGGATGTACATTCTCATTCGCATTAGGATCTTTTTCATCATCTTCGCCAGTTACATTACCTGGATATGCCCAATGCTTAACTAATGCAATCGTTGGAATTTTATAAGACTCATTATCATTAGTAATCGTTCCTTTGACAGTTAATTGTCCTTCTACTAAGATATTAGCATGCATTTCATCAGTATCTAATTCGTTGTTTTTAGGTTCTTCTATTGTACCTGATACATCAATGTTTTCAACTGTAACTGTTGCTTGACTTTCAACTTTTAGTTCTGATTTTTTACCACCAGTAAGTTTTAAATCTTTTAGTGTTACATTACCATTATGAACATCAATAACTGTATCTTGATCATTTACTATTATTGTGTTTTTAGTATCAACAGCTAAACTTATTCCCTCACTGTTTTCAACAGATTTGATAGTAATATCTTTATCAATTGTTATAGGAGTTGTTTCGGTTATATCACTATCAACATAAATGGTACTATAATTATGTTCAGCTTCTAAAGCTTCTTTAATATTATCAGCACCCAATTTTGAATCTGCATTTACAACTACAAAGTCAGAATCAAATTTAAAAGTATATGTTTTATTGGTATCATCGCTTACTTCTGCTCCGTTATTATCAACTAGTTTTATAGTATTAGCCACTTCACCAATTTTTATTGTAAATGTTTTTGCTTCAAATTCTAATTCATCTAATGTAGCAGTTACTTCACTGCTTTCAACTTTCTTTAATGCGTTATTAAATGTTGTTTTTGCATCTTTTATTACTTGGTCTTTTAATGATTCGGAATCTCCTTTATCATTTTTAAATTGTTGCGTCTCTCCATCAATTGATAAACTAATGTCCTTAATTTCATTTTTTTCTAGTACATAAGCAATTGCTCCTGGAATGCTTGTTTCTCCTAACGTTGATAATGCAACATTTGGCTTTTTAAGCTCAATAGTAATTTCATTATCAGCAGGGCTTAAAGCAAAACTATTTGAAAAATCTTTAGAATGACTTGTATCTGTACTATTTAAGTCTTCAATTACATCTTCAACAAATTTTTCAGCATTTAATTTATAATGAGCAGTTAAAGTTGTATCTTCTTTTATATCGTCTAGTTTTTTAACTTCTGAATTATTGGTATCATACCATCCTGCAAACTCACGATAATCTTTTTCTTCTTCTGGAATTACAGGTGTTGGTAATTTATCAATTGATTCACCAGTTTTAACATATTCTGCATCAGGATCAGTTAAAGCTCCAGCATCGAAAGAAATCTTTAACTCTTCTTCGAAATCAATATGATAAATCATTCCAGTTTGTTTTTCCTTGTCTGGTAATACAGCTACATCTTTTTTAGGAAAAATTGTGATTGTTACATCTTTTGCTTTTTCAGCATTGTACAAATCATCAAGAGTTTTATTATCGCCATTTTCTAATTCTTCTTTAATAAATTCTTTTAAGTCGCTTTCAACTTGAGTTTTAATTGCAGCTTCATCTGTTAAATCACCTTTTTTAAACTCTTTTTCTTTAATTCCTTTAAACTCAATTGAATCTATTTCTCCTGATGCTAAGGCATGGGCGATAGCAGAAGGAATACCTGTATCAGTTATTTCATCTATCTTTTGCTCTTTACTTAATATTTCTATTTTTAATTTATGTTGTTCTTCACCATCAGCAACTTCTTTTTCTATCTTAAAATTATTTTTAACATTATCTCTTATATTTATATAATCTATAACATCATTCATATATTGTTCAACATCAATTTTCCAAATAGGATACAATGTCATATCTTCAGTAACTTCTTCGGTAAATTGATATTCTTCATCATCACTATATTCATCACCTTTTTTATTCCAATGATCAAATGTATTATATTGAGTTGTATGCTCTGCATGCTTAGGAGCTTCTGGAGCAGTTGGTTGCGTTAATTTTTCACCATCATAAACGTCAATAGTTTCTGTCGTTGACCCATTATTATCATTAATCTTAACTTCATGTAAATCAACAAAATCTACACCAGTATAATCAAATTTATATTCTTCTTTAATGTAATGCTTATCATTTTCTCCATCGGCATCGATTGTAATGATAATCTCTTTTGAATCAGCATCTTTTTCTGTAAGCGGAATATGATGTAAAATTGGTAACACTTT
>CANQEF010000102.1 GCA_947594675.1 uncultured Bacilli bacterium | reverse complement strand
AATACTAAGTGTAATTGCTACAACACATAAAGCTACAATTATACCTATTTTTACTCTTCTACTATCCATCTTTTCACCACCAACCAATGTATCGTAACTATTCTATATAAAAAAGTATAGCAAACTATACTGCTTATAAACTACTGGTCAATCATCCAGTAGAACCTGTTAGGTTCTACTAATATTCTCTCCTAAAAAATAAAATTTATACAAAAAAAAGCACTAAGTGCTTTCCGTTTAAACTCTAAAAATTCTTTCTTATCTTTCTATACTCAAATTCTTTAACATTTTGTACAACATCAACTGAAGTCTTAATTGGTACATCAATAAGTGTAGCATACAATTCAACATCATCAAAATCAGAAAATTCTTTATTAAAAAACATGATAATTTTATCCGAAGTTTCAATAACCCCATCAATATTTACTTTCTCTATAAGTCCATAATTTCCATCATCAGTTCTATAACCTAATTCTAAACTGCCAAACACATTAGGATAATAAGTACACTTATCAATACCCTTTTCCTTACTATTAATCATAGCATCCTTTAAAGTACTTTTTTGATTAACGAATAAAAACGATTTTAAATTTTTATTACATTCATAATTATCTTCTTCTAAACCATTAAATAGCAGTTCTTTAAAGTAAATATTTTTCCTTTGCAAAAATTCTTTTAAACTATCATCATCTAATTCAAAATCTTTCATTATAAAAAGTAAAAATTTATTAGTCTCACTAAAAAGTATCTTATCAAACTGTAAAGGAAGTTCTGTTCCACCTAAAATAAACTTACTTATACAACCATTTATTAAAACAAAATCCCTTGCAGAAACATCAACACCTTCTAAAGCATTTAAAATATCTTCCTTCTTATTTACGATATTACAAGTATTTAAACTATTCATAACTTAGATCACCTATTAATTCTAATGGAAAAATCATTCCCTTGATGTAATATTCTATCATCTTTATATTAGAATTGTAAACTCTAAAGTTTTCCTTCTTAATCTGTAAAATTTCATTAGGTGTTTTCCAAACTCTTTCTAAAATACCATCTAATTTATGCTGCTCATTAAAGGAAAGCACTTTAGCCAAAAAAATAATTAAAACATATTTATCATTATTTATATTAACTTCCTGTATAGGTAATACTCCTTCTAACTTTACCCTATACCCAGTCTCTTCATATGTTTCTCTAATTGCACCTTCACAGATACTTTCTCCAACTTCTAAATGACCAACAGGATAATTCCATTTTCCGTAATTTTTCTTACTAGCCTCTCTCACTACCAATATCTTATTATCTTCTTCAACTAAACAACCAACTATAACTTGCATACTACCATCCACACTTTAACTATTTCATATTATTTATTCTACACAACCTAAGCTTTTGTATCCAGCATCATCTACATAATCATTTAATTCATCAATACTAACATTATCTTCGCATTCAATATAAGCAAGCTTTTTCTCCAAACTAACCTCTACTTTTTGAATTCCCTTTTTCTTACTAAGAAACTTTTCTAATCTGTTTCTGCATCCATCACAGCTCATACCTTCAATTTTTAAAACTATTTTCTTCATTTAATCAAATCCTTTCTACTAACTATCATAACCATTTTACCAAATTTATATTTTTTTTCATAGACTTGCTTTCTATTTATTATCATCTTTCCAAAAACAAACATATTCTGAAAATAATCCATTATCTTCTATATTCAAATAAATAGTACTATCAATATGTTCATCTGCTAAATTTTCATGACTAATTTGAAATAATTTATATAAAATCTTTTGTAATTATCGTAATAAATATAATCAGTTTATCTTTTCTTTATCAAAAATATTTATCCATCCCATATCTAGCCAAAATTTAACTTCATCATAGGAAGAAACTTCTTTGCTTGGCATATTCAAAATATATATTTCAATATTTTTATTATGAATTAAATTTAATATAACAACATAGGTAAGTTCTGCTATTGAGCTTGCTCCAATATAACCTTTAATTCCATTTTTTTCTTCATTCATTAAAAAATAAACATCCGTATTTTCTAATGCTGTATAAAAGTTTTTATAAATATTTGGTAAAGTTTTTTCATATTCAGATGGTTCCGTATGCTTAGGATAATCAAGAATTTCATAATTTAAATTTTTGAAATAACTTATCCAATATTTAACTTTATCTTGTAATTTACTACTTCCAGAAATAACAATTTTTTTCATTGCACACCTTCTTCCTATTTATTATCATTTAAAACTTTTTCTACTTCATTAATTAACTCTTCTTTTTTAGGAATGTAATAAGTATAAGTAGATGCAAAAACATTATTTGAAAGTCCACCTAAAGCATAATCAATTGCAATATCTTTTTTACTTTTACAAAGAATAATTCCTATTGGTTTACTATCATCTTTATCATTTATTTCTGCATTATAGTAATTTAGATACATATTCATTTGACCCGCATATTCAGCTTTCATTTGTCCACTTTTTAAATCAATTAAAACATAGCATTTTAATATTTTATTGTAAAAAACCATATCAACATAATAATGAGTATTCCCTAAACTAATTCTTTGTTGTGTCCCAACAAACATAAAACCTTTCCCTAATTCAAGTAAAAATTCTTCAATATGTTTTACTAACTTTTGCTCCAAATCTTTTTCTAAAGTTGGCTTATTTTCTTTAACACCTAAAAATTCAAATACATAAGGTTCTTTTAATATATCTTCAGCCGTATTAAGCGTCTGTCCTACTTTTGATAATTCGTAAACTTTTTCCTTATTCTTTTTTCCTTCAGAAAGTAGTAATCTTTCAAATAAACACGTTTCTAATTGTCTTTTTAATTCTCGTACACTCCAGTTAGAATTAATACATTCTTTTTCATAAAAGTTTCTCTCATCAACATCCTCAATGCTTAATAATTCACAATAATGAGACCAACTCAATTTAACAGACACTGTCTGTTGTTTTGGATACTCCAAATAAAATCTTCTCATATATTGCAAATTTGAAACTGAAAATCCTGATCCTAAAACTTTTCTTAATTCTTTAGATAATTCTTTCAAAGTTTGTTTCCCATATTCTGCTTTAATATTACCCTTCTGTTCATTTTCAACAATGATTCTTCCAACATTCCAATACGCATATAACATAATATTGTTTACTTCATAAGCTACTTTTTTTCTACTACTCAAAATAACATCTTTAATTTCTTGAATCATTTGAGCGTTATTATTTTCTAACATCTTAATCCTCCTCCCATGAATAATTAATCACTTCAAAATTTACCCCCTTCTATTAATATTTTATCATAAAATAAACTTTATTTTAATCAATTATCAATATTCTTAATAGATACATTTTTCTTTTAATTTATTTCAATTTTACCCATCATCTTGCAAAAGAAAAAGTCCATAATTAATTATGAACTCTTACTCATCTATCGTACGGAGGTACAGATATAGATTTCAATATGGGGCGTCATAAGAGGATCGAACTCTTGCATACTGGTGCCACAAACCAGCGTGTTAACCACTTCACCAATGGCGCCATCTCAACTGACTTCTTTATTTTATTATATAAATTATAAAAAAGCAAGTACTTTTCTACAATTAGGTAATTTTATCTCATAACTGGGTATTTATCTATACATATATACCCAAAAAGAATATCTTAAAATGAGAGGAGAAAATATGAATAGATATAATTATTTTGATAATAATTGGCTAAGAAATATTCAAAATGATAAATTTTTAAATTCTAACCCATCTTTATTTACTCCTAAAGAAGGTTTTGAAAAAGGAAATTTATTTGCGAATCTCTATAGTCAATACAAAAATTACAAACCTGCTAAATTAAGAGCAGATAATGAAAAAGAAAGAATGTTTCTTGAACTTGCTGAAATTTCCTTTGCAGCTCATGAATTAAATCTTTATTTAGACATTTACCCAAATGATTCTAGTATGATAGCTTTATTTAATGACTATCGTAAAAAAGAAATGGAATTAACCAAAAAATATGAACAAATTTATGGACCACTAACTGTTAATAGTGAAAATTCTGATAGTAATCAATTCTCTTGGGTAAATGGAACCTGGCCATGGGAGCGTGATATCAATGTTTAAATATTGCAAAAAATTACAATATCCTATTAATATAAAAAAGAAAGATTTACGTATGGCTAAATATCTTGTAACTCAATATGGAGGATCTAATGGTGAATTAGCCGCAGCTCTTCGTTATTTAAATCAAAGATTCACTATGCCTGATGACAGAGGAAAAGCTCTTTTAACAGACATTGGAACTGAAGAACTTGCCCATGTTGAAATGATTTCTACTATGATTTATCAATTAATGAAAGATGCTAATTTAAAAGAAATTGAAGAGGCTGGACTTGATGCCCACTATGCAGAACATGCTAAAGCATTATATCCAACTGATTCTAATGG
>CANQEF010000101.1 GCA_947594675.1 uncultured Bacilli bacterium | reverse complement strand
AAATTACGCACTTTTTTATGCTTTAAACACTTGTAAATTCAAGGAAAAGCATCAAAAACTGATAAATTCAGGAATATATTCTATCATAGGGAATAATAATTTAAAATATAAATTTATTCTTTACACATAAATATGTAAATCTAGTAAATTTTATTCTTTTATATTCTATTATCTATGAGAATTTTCTCCTTTATTGTATTATACTATAATTGTTAATTATAAGTTTTGCTTTTAAAAGAATAAATAATATTTGATAGAGAGTAAATCTTTTGTTTTCTTATTTAACAATGGATATAGGTAGGTGTTTTATGAAGGATTATTTAAATTATAAAGATAAAATATGTGTTGTAACGGGAGCCTCATCTGGTATAGGATTAGCTACTTGTAAAATACTTGAATCATTAGGCGCTAAAGTTTATGCCTTGGATATAAATTCTCTTATTGATGATAATGTTGAATTTATTCAAGTAGATTTAAATTCTAAAGAAAGTATTGATAAAGCTTTTTCTAAATTACCTAATCGAATAGATTGTTTCTTTGGAGTTGCTGGTTTATCAGGAGCAAAAACTAATTATTATGAAACTTTTACTGTTAATTTTATTGCTAATAAATATATTACAGATTTTTATTTGAAAAAAGGAATCATGCAAGGCGGAAGTATTTGCTATGTTACTTCTACTGCTGGACTTTATTGGGACAAATACGCTAAGGAATTTGATAAATTCATTCTTGCTAAAACTTGGGAAGAAATGATTGATATTTTACATGATCAAGCTAAAGAAGATACTGTCGGTATTATGGCATATCCTTTGGCTAAAAGAGCTTTGAATTATTATATGGCAAAGACAGCAGTTGAATTGGGTGATGCTGGTATTAGAGTAAATGCTTTATTACCAGGAAGTACTAATACTAATATGACTTCAGAATTTGAAGTAGAGGCTGGTGGCAATGAACAATTAATTAGTGAAACAGGAGTTGCTCATCGATTGGCTACTCCAGAAGAGATGGCTTTACCATTAGTATTTTTAAATAGTGATATGGCTGGTTTTATTAGTGGTCTTCCTTTGGTTGTTGATTATGCAAATGAGGCTTTAGTAAAACTAAAACTAAAAAAAGATAAAATGGATATTAAAGTTGGCTCAAAATTTTTAAATACTACTTTTGTCCAAAATATTTTAAAAAAACAACTTGAACCTTTAAAAGATAAAGAAAATATTGATGAAGAGATTATCTAATTTTATCTTCTCTCATTATCACATATGCTACTTAATTTTAAAGAACAGATAATGAATATTAATGTAAACAAAATTAAACCTATTAAGACAAATTTCAACATAATTTTCTCCTCCTATAATATAATATGGTTTGTTTTCCTCAGGAAATGCATATATTAGACCATATTTTTAAAAAAAAGTAAAATCGGCAATTTTTAATTTTCAAAGTAAAAATGCGCTTTAAAATGATAAATTCACTAAGACATTTTTACTTTTTAACTGTCTTTTTTTAAGCAAATTTATAAAATTAGGAAAATTTTTCTTTTTTAGCAATTTATTTAAAAAGGCTTAGTTAATGATAAACTTTTCTTATTTATAGAGTATTTTATTCTTTGACAAATTTATATGGGAGTATATAATATTTCTAAAGAGAGATGCTTATGGAAAAAAAACTTTTATCTTTAATACTTTTAAGTGCCAATATATTTTTTGCAAGTGGTAAAGTGATGGCTAAAACTAGTCTAGATAATGAAAAAGATTATAATTATTTAGATCAATATACTAGAGATATTGATTTAGATTATATAAAAAGAAAAGCAAATGAATCATTAAGCTTTATTGATAAGGTTTCTCAAGAATATAATTATAAAGAATTATATCCAACAAAATTAGAGCTTGATGATTATATTGAAAAAGCCTTAGATAAAGAAGAATGTTTAAATGATGATTATAATAATGATTTTTATTTAGCTATTTGCGAATTAGTAAATGCAATAAAAGAGAATTCATTAATAAAAGAAAAAGCTTTTAAATTAAAGGCAGTAGATAATTCTTTAATAGAAAAAGTAAATATTGATAAAATAATTTTTGAATCTTTATATGAATTTTTCTTTGAATTAAATGATAACATCCAGGAAGACTTTTGTAATTTAGAAGATATTAAGATTATTTTTTCAGAAGATAATACTAATTATAAAATTTTAGGTAATTATGATGAATTAAATAAGACGATAACGATTTATTATTATAATATTATGCAGCTAATAAATTCAGAAGATGATGATTTTGTTGAAAAGTTTTCAAAAAAGGTTAAGTTGGTTTTGCAACACGAGATTGCTCATGCTTGTCAAGATAAGTGTTCTCATAGACTAAAAAATTCAATAAATAATCTCGATTATTTAAAATATTTAAAAAAAGGTGGTAGTTGTTTTTTTATAGAGTCATCAGCAGAATCCGTTTTATATAATATGAATATAGATAAAGAAAGTCAGAGTAAAAGTACTTTTGATTATAGTTATCTTGAACAAAGAGATAAAGAAACACTACTATTTTTAATTGGTATTACTAACTCTTCAATTGATGGGTATTATAATGCTATTTTTGATTCTGATTTAGAAGAGTTATTTTCTTTTTTTCAATTGGATAGAAAAGAAGATATTTATAGTTTTTATAATTTATTGTACGCTTTAGATTCTTTAGATTTTAGAACAACTTTGCTTGCTAATGCAAGTAAAAAAGAAATTCTGCCTAGATATCAATTAGAAGAAATTGTGGGTTATGCTTATAAGATTGATTTATTTAAACTAGCCATAAAAAATTTAATAAATTATACTATTAATAATGAGTTTGCTTTGGAAGATAATATAGCTCTTTATTCTTTAATAAGAAGTTATATAGCAGAAGAGACTTATTCAATTGAAAAAGATAATAACACTTATTATTATAATTATGATGAAGATTTTGTAGATAAATATTTACTTCTAGATAAAGAATATATTTCTTTTATACAAGATATTTATCATGTTGATCAAGCTATATTGGATAATGCTTTTAAAATGAGTTATGTTTTTAAAATTAATTATTATATTGATAATAAAGAATTAGATGATTATGATAAAGCGAAAATTGAACAATTACTTGATACTTTTCCAATATTAAAAAACATAGTATTTGCTAAAAAAACTTACTCATTTGAATATCAAAACTTGGTTAGTTATACGAAAAAAAGACTATGAATTAACATAATCTTTTTATTTTTCATGGCGTCCTAGATGTCATTTGAACACACTGCTTATAGCTTAATAAAAAATGGTTAAAACTTTAATGTAATAATCTTTTTGGTAATTTTGAAATACTACTTTTTTGCTAAAGTTTTTTCACGCTCTATTGATGTTGTTTCATTTAACATTTTAAGATATTTAACAACTTCATTGTCTATTAATTCTTTTTCCTTTTCACTTGTCAAAGGAAAATTTTCTTCAAGTAACATTTTTTGTTGTAACTCACTATAAATATTTACACATTTTAAATTATATTTATCAATAATCTTATAAATAATATCTTTAAAATTTCCCTCTTCAATAGTTCTAGTTAATAAAAGCTTATTATCTAAAACCATAATTTTATCATTTTGAATTTCTAAACTATTTTTACTTATTACATTATATAATAAATAATGATTATCATCTTCACTAGATGATAAATATATATCTGGTAAGATTTCCTCTAATGGTAATTCGCTGTAAATAGTATCTATTCTTACTTCACCAGCACTGTCACCAAGATAACAATGAATTAATTTAGTTTCATCATTTGTAAAAAATAGCAATTCTCGTAAATCTGTTTGCTTTATTTTATTTATTTCGGCTCTGTTGCATACTTCTATAGAAGAAAATTTATTATGTAATTTATCGTGAATAAAAATTTTCTTTTCTGAATCTTCATAAATTATAAATTTTCCCATTTCCATATTTTCAAATGGCAAACCATTAGTATTTACATCACTTAATTCTTGACAATCACCCAACAAATAATCAAGATACGGATTTTTAGAGCCTTTTCTATATCCAGTAATCTTGGAGCTTAATTCTTTATTATATTCATAAAATTTATGAGGTTTTTTGCCTATAGTCGGTTTATAAAACTCACCTATTTTAATAGGTCTTCTTCTATATTTTGGAATATCTTTTATATCTCTTAATATTATCATTTTTTCTCCTCTTTTCTAAAAGTTATTTTAAAATATTTTATGATTTCATTTGCACTATAATTATTAAAAATTAGTTATATTATAAACTATTTATAAATATTTAATTTTTATTATGTTTAACTTTGTGTTTTACTTTATATTTACACTTTGAATTACAATCACTTCTTCTCATATTATCACGTTTAAACTCTTCATTAAGCAAATCAAAGTCTAAATTAATATGCTCGAAGCTTGGCTCGTGAACAGATTCAAATATTATAGTAGATATATTATATTT
>CANQEF010000100.1 GCA_947594675.1 uncultured Bacilli bacterium | reverse complement strand
AAATCTATTGGTGATGCTCCTGAAATTTTTAAACCTGGTTTAAGAAAAATGATTGATAGGATTAATTCAGGTGATGCATCAGTTGATCCTTATATGGAGTTTGCTAATACGTATCCAGTTAGAGATTCAATGCGAATGATGAGACTTCTTTATCGTTTGGGAATTGGTTCTCAAGAAAGAAAACAGGATCGTTTGATGATGTTTGCTAGAACAGTTTCTTCTTTACAGAATAAAGCAAGAGAAACTAAGTATAAAGAAAGACTAAATCATATGGAAAGTCAAACCATGGTAATGCTTGTTGTTACTGGTATTGGAGTTATGCTTATAATCTTAATTTCTATGATGATGATGTTTAGTATGTAAAAAAAGTTTGAAAATAATTGTTAAATTGATAATTATTTGTTATAATTGAAATATGATAGGTGAAAGGATGTGAGAGCTAATGAAGGCAGCAACTGGTGAATTAAACTTAACAGTTATTACTCTTATTGCTATTGCAGCTGTAATTGGATTTTTCTGGTTAATGTGGCCAAGTATTCAAAACGCAATCAATACACAATGGAGCAATATTAGTAGTAATCATGGTATGATAGTTGTAGAAAGATAGGCGAGGTGTTAGTAGATGCGTGATGCTTATGGAGGTATAATTAATATAGTAATTGTTGTAGTTTTCCTAGTAATTGTTTCTAGTTACTTAGCGTTTAATGTAAATTATACAAAAGCTTTTAGATTAAAAAATAAAATTATTTCTGTATTAGAGGAATATGAAGGAAAAGGTTATGAAAGCGAATCAGCAGTAGCTAGAAAGAAAATAAAAGAATATGCTCAACAAATTGGTTATAGTAATAACAATATAAAAGTTGATGGCGAAGGATGGAAATGCGACAGTGTTGGCTATTGTATAAAAAAACACGAAAACTCTAGTAAAGAGGGAGTAGAAAAAAGAGATACTTGCTATTTTGAAGTTGTTACACAGATAAATATAAGTTTGCCAATAATTAATAATATTATGGGACTTCGTATTTTTCAAGTTACCGGTTCTACCAAAACAATTGAGGGCTGTTAATGAATGTAATTATTTCTAATGAGCAACAAGAGCAATTAGCAACATTAGATATTGATGTGATAAAAAGTATTACTGGTATCTATGAACCTACGGAAATTGTGCAGATGTTTAGTGGCTTTTTCTTTAGTAAAATGATTATTGATGTTACTGCTATTAAACATTATACAGAAATTAAAAGTTATGAAGTTATTTCTAAAGGATTGGACCCTGAGAAAATAATTTTTTATATACCTGAGGGTAGTTCTTTATCTACGGCTAGCTTTCTTGCTAGCTTAGTAAGTGTTGGTATTTATAATTTTACAACGAATCTTTCGGGTATAAAAACATTGCTTAATAGGTCAAATACTATTAGGGATGTTAGTGATATTGTGAAGATGGGAATGACAGATGCTAAAGTCATTTCTAGTCATGTTAGTAATATCCAAAATACTTCAGATATGGTAACTAATTCTAGACAATTGAGTGGTGATTCAATAGTTATAGGGTTTAAAAATGTTACTGAACATGCTGGGGCAACTTCATTAATATATATGCTAAAAAATGAGTTAGAAGGTATTTTTGGTAAAGAGAATGTTGTTGCTTTAGAAATTGATCAAAGCGATTTTCAATTGTTTAAAATGGATAATATGATTTCTATTAGACAGATGGAATTAAAAGCTGCTATTAATAAGCTAAATAAGAAAGTGGTTTTAATCGATTTAAATGATTCTAGTGATACAAGTATGTGTGCGGAAGTTTTCTATTTAATAGAACCTAGTACTTTGAAATTAAATAAATTAATTAGAAGAAATAGATCGGCCTTAATGAGTTTGCATAATAGGAAAGTTTTATTAAATCAAAGTTTACTTAATAATAATGATATTGCTGATTTTGAACAGGAGGCTAATCTTAAAGTTTTCTTTAATATTCCTCCTTTAGATGATCGTAGTAAGAATAGTATACTTAATGATTTCTTGACAAAAATAGGACTTGTTAGTAATCCATTTGCTCAGTCTAAAATGAATTCAAGTAAAATATTTGGTTTGTTTAGACGCTAATAATTGACAAATAATATTAATTGATATTATAATGTTATTGAAGGAGAGGTTGTTATGTCAGATTCATGTGGTGGATTATTACCACTAGTAAGAGTAATAAGAAAAGGTGTATTTCCAATTATTCAAATTGGTATTCCAATTGTTTTAATTATCTTAGGAACAATTGATTTAGGTAAAGCGGTTATTTCAAGTGATGAAAAAGAAGTTAAATCAGCTCAAGGTAGATTAATTAAACGTTTTATTTATGCTGCTCTTGTGTTCTTTGTTGTTACTTTTGTAACTGTAGTTATGAATATCGTTGCTACTGGAGCAGATGATAGTGATACTACTAGTTGGTTGTCATGTTGGAATGCTGCTAAAAATTAAAAATAAAATAAAAATGGCAAATGAATTGCTATTTTTTTTTTATTTTGATATACTTATTATGTTTAAATGTTTTTTATGGAGAGCCAGTATGAAAAGAAAGCAAGTTGTTTTGATATTACTATTAAGTCTTTTTCTTATATTTCCATTGCAGGGAAGGGCTTATGACAAAGAAAAAATTAATGATTATTCATTAATAAATTTTAATAGTGTAATAAAAAATAGCTTAATACTTGATCAGGAAAATACTTTTACTACTGATGAATGTAATGATTCTTTATTAGGTGATCCAAATGATGAAAATTCTGTTGCTTGGTTGTTACAACAATTGTTGAATTATATAAGGATTATTGGGCCTATTTTAGTTGTTATACTTAGTAGTGTTGAGTTTGCAAAAATTATAATTCAAAGTGATGATGAGGCTATGGCTAAGGCTCAGAAAAAATTGATAAATAGACTTATTTTGGTTGCTGCTTTATTTTTTATACCAACATTAGTTGAAGTTTTATTGGATTTATTTGGTATAATGGGGCAATCAACTTGTGGATTAAAGTAGAAAAAAAGAGGTGATGGGACTATGACTGATACTTCTAAAGCAGATCTTATATCGGATATTTTTAGGAATCTAACTACTACTTTGTTTGATAGACCAGCTTTCTTTTTGCTTGGATTAATATATAAAATATTTTTTAGTGTTGCAACAGCTAATTTATTTGATAATGCAACAATGCTAGATATATATAAAAGAATCCAATTAATTATTGGAATATTTATGATTTTCCAATTAGCTATTACTATTTTAAAGGGAATAATTAATCCAGATGAGGCAATTGGTTCTAAGTCTGGAATTGGTTCAATAATAACAAGAGTTGTTATGGCTTTAGTCTTATTAACAATTTTAGTTCCTATAAGCATTCCTGGAGCAACAACTGAATATGAAAGGCAAATTAATAATAATGGTTTGTTGTTTGGTACTTTATATTCACTGCAACATAGAATTTTAGCTAATAATACACTGGGACGTTTAATTATTGGAGATCATTCTAGTGATAATTCTATATCACAAGGTGATAGTCTAGATAGATCATCACGTATTTTTACGTCGACTATTTTGAAAGGTTTTGTTAGGATTAATCTAATTCCTGAGGCTTATCGAGAAGATCCTGGTGAAGGTCGTACGGAAGAGATGGATAATAATAATAGAATGTGTAAAAATATAGATGATAAAATACTAGATATTTATACACAAGTAGATGCTGATCCAGGTGATATTCTTAGTTTAATAACAGAAAAGTGTACTATTAAAACTAGTGAGCCATGGTATGATAAGAGTTATGGTACTAAAAAGTATGTTTTTGCTAATATTCCAATAATTTCTGCAGTTGTAGGATTTATATTTCTATTTGTGTTAATAAGTTTTACAGTTGAAGTTGCTACCCGTGCTATAAAATTGGCTATACTTCGTTTAATTGCACCAATTCCTATAATTAGTTATATGGATCCTAAGGGTGGCAAGGATGGAGCTTTTAGTGCATGGGTTAAGGCTCTTACTTCTACTTATTTAGATTTATTTTTTAGACTTGCAATTATTTATTTTGTAATTTTCTTAATACAAGATATGATTATAAATGGTGTTAATATAGATGCTGGCGGCGGTATTGCTGGTGCTTTAGCGACAATAATTGTTTGGATTGGTTTATTTTTCTTTGCAAAAGAGGCTCCTAAATTCTTACGTCAAGTATTAGGCATGAAGGAAGGCAGTGGCAAAGGAATGTTTAGTGGTGCTGGAAAACTTGCTGCTACTGCTGGAGCTATTGCTGGAGCTATTGGATCAGGAATTGCCTCTGGAAAAGCTAGTTATATGTCTGATACAGTTAATCAAAAAAAGCATAATATTGGTAAGAATATTGTTTCTGGTATTGTTGGTGCAGGAGTTGGATTTGGGACAGGTGTTCATGCTGCTATGACGGCTAAGGATCATCATATGAAGAGTGCAATTGATGCAATACAAAAACGTAATG
>CANQEF010000099.1 GCA_947594675.1 uncultured Bacilli bacterium | reverse complement strand
ATTACTACATACCACCTTTTTATTATGTAGTAATTATATCAAATATATTGCGAAAAAAATTTACTCTTTTTCTCTGCTTTTTTCTTTTCAACTTTTGTTAAATATGGTATTATGTTATTAGTAAAATAAGAAGGTGTTTAGATGTATCCACTTGGAAGACAATTTGAAGTAGATGGTACAAAGGCTATGAGTGATACTAAGGCAATTATTCAAGGAAGTAGATATAGAATATCGGTAATTTCTGAAAGAATAGTAAGACTTGAGTATTCACCTGAAGGCAGGTTTAATGATAGACCAACACAGTTAATTAGAAAACGTAATATAGGATTGCCTGATTTTTCACTTCGTCAAGATACTAATATACTTGAAATTACAACTAAATATTTTATCCTTACTTATGTTAAAGAAAGACCATTTCAAGGACCAGTAGTTGATCCGATGAAAAATTTGAAAATTACGTTACAGAGTAGAGATAGAGATAGAAGTAAAGATTGGTATGTTGGTCATGCTGAGGCTAGAAATATGCTTGGTAATATGATAGGTGTTGATGTTAATGTACCTAAACCATTACAAAGAGGACTTTATTCACTAGATGGTTTTTCTTCTATAGATGATAGTAATTCTATGATTATTGCTCAAGATGGAACTTTAGAAAGTCCTATTCCAAATCATACAGATATTTATGTATTTATGTATGATATAGATTTTAAACAAGCTTTATTTGATTACTTTAGGATGACGGGTACTCCTGCTTTAATACCGAGATATGCTCTTGGTAACTGGTGGAGTAGAAATACTATTTATGATGATTCTAAAATAAATGATTTAATAAGAAATTTTGAAAAAAGAAAGATACCACTAGCTGTTGTTATTTTTGACCATGATTGGCATATTAGAAATACGGGTAAGTTTCATGATTTAAAGGCAGGTTTTACTTTTAATAATGCCTTAATAAAAGATCCTAAAAAGATGATTGATACTTTTCATAAAAGGGGAGTAAGAGTAGGATTATGTGTTAATCCTTCAGAAGGTTTTTATCCGCATGAAATGTATTATAAACAGGCAAGTGAATTTTTAGGAATTACAAATTCATCAATTATAAAATTTGATCCTTTAAATCCTAAGTTATTAGATGTTTTATTTAAGGTCTTTTTGCATCCTTTGGAGGCGATGGGAGTAGACTTTTTTTGGAATGATTCTACTTGTAATAATGATTTAACAAGGATATGGGCTTTGAATCATTATATGTATTTAGATTCTGGAAGACTTAATGATAAAAGACCAATGCTTTTAGCAAGAGGTGGAATTTATGCTCCTCATAGATATCCAATTTTATATGGAGGTTCTAGTGAAATAAGTTGGGAGGCTCTTAAAAATTTACCATTTTTATATTTAAATGCTGCTAATATGGGGGTTAGTTGGTGGAGTCATGATGTTGGTGGTAATCATGGAGGTATTGAAGAAGGGGAGCTTTATGTCAGATATGTTCAGCTTAGTACTTTTTCTCCAATATTGCGTTTTCATGGAGCTAGAGGACCTTATTATAAAAAAGAGCCTTGGCTTTGGGATGTAAAGACGGAAAGGATTGCTACTGATTATTTAAGATTGAGACATCGTTTGATTCCTTATCTTTATACTGAGGCTTATAATTATACAAGAGCTGGTATACCTTTGATTCAGCCATTTTATTATAATTATATGTGGGTTTATGATGATAGCTTGTATAGAAATCAATATTATTTTGGTTCACAATTGTTAGTTTGTCCTATTCTTGAGAAGAAGGATAGAGCGATGAATAGAACTATTCATAGATTTTTTATTCCAGATGGTATATGGTATGATTTTGTTACGGGAAAGAAATTTCCGGGTAATAAAAAATATGTTTCATTCTTTAAAGAATCTGATTATCCTGTTTTTGCTCATGCAGGATCAATTATTCCGTTATCTAATAGAAGTGATTATAATAATATTGGATTGCCTACAGATTTGGAAATTCAAATATTTCCTGGAGTAAGTAATACTTATACTATGTATGAGGATGATGGAGTTACTTCTTTGTATAGAGATGGTTATTATTTAAAGACGTCAATTGATTATAATTATTTGAGAAATAATTATACTTTAATAATTAGATCTATTGATGGTAAGAGTGGGATAGTACCTGATAAGAGAAATTATAAAATAGTTTTTAGAAATACTAAAGAAGCAGATAATGTAACAATATATTTTAATTCAGATATACTTAATAGTGAAAATTATGTGGATGGTAATGACTTTGTTGTTGAGGTTAAAGATGTTCCAACTATTGGGCAGTTAACTATTAGTTGTAAAGGAAAAGACATTGAAATAGATGCTGTAAGATTAATTAATGATGATTTTAAGGGTATTTTAATGGATTTAAAGATTAATACTTATTTAAAGGAAGAGATAGCTGAAATAATGTTTGGTGATAGTCCTATTAGTCAAAAAAGAATTGCTATTAGAAAGCTTAGAAAGAAAAAGTTATCTAAGGAATATGTTGATTTATTCTTAAAATTATTAGAGTATATTAGCGAGGTTTAGGAGGTTTTTATGATAACTACTGAAAAAGTGAAAAAAGCGACGGAAAGATTAGAAACACTTAAGAAATTAACTTTAGAAAAATATTTAGATGAGATTGATGATTTAAATAGTGATATTTTGATTTATGATGTTATGTTTCATCATTTAGTAAAATCTGATTTTGATGAAGAATATGAATTTTCTGCTTTAAAGAATGCTGATAATAATGAAAAAAAAGAAGTAAAAAGTTTTCTTCCTAAGTATATGCATTTATGTTTTTATGATGGTTCAGTTGATTATTGGTCTGATTCTACAGAAATAAAGCAAAATAGTGATTATGATTTAGTAGCTGCAAAAGTTTTAGATAATTATGATTTTTTGATTACTTTGGCTTTAGATGGTGGGGAAGAGGCTTTGGAAGAGTTAGATAAGTTAAAGGATAAAGAGTATTATGTGGATAGTAGTGTTGTTGAATACTTACGAAATACATTTTTTAATGATGATGTATTAATAAAGACTATCTTAAATATGACGGCTAAGAATAATTTGTTTAAGGTTTTTACTGATGAACAAAAAGAAGTATTATTTAGATATCCAGAAGGTGTTTTGTATTTTTATGATAATGAATCTGTTAAGTTGGTTAATCCTTTATTTTTAGCAAAAGAGCTTTGTAGTAGAAATGATGTAATTTTAGATGGTAATATGGAAAAAGTGGCTTTAAATGTTACGGAGCAATTAAGACAAATCTCTAAGGAAGAGTTTGATTCTTTGGTCTTTGATTTATCAGATGATTATTTGAGTAATATGGCTAATACAATGTATAGAGGTAGTTTTTCAGATTTACCAGTTGTTAATGATGATGGATCTTATAGTGATAAAATTTGGCTTAAGGAAAAAAATGATAAAAAAATTAATTAGATGTAGCAGTTTTGTAAATTTATGTTATAATAACTATTGTCTTTTGTAGTTATTAGATTTTAAATTAGCGTTTGTTTAAAATAGATATTTAAGAGTTATAACTTGTCTTTAGTAGATGGGTGACTTTCATTGTCAATTTTAAGAGTATGAGTTTTTACTTATAATTTAAGGTGATACTGCGAGCATTCGTCCTTATGATGATGCTTGCTTTTTTTTGGAGGATGTATGAATGAAGTTGTTTTATTTTTAATTAGCTTTGTTTTTATTTTTATTATTTATCAAATACTAATTATAGCTCCTGCAAAGAAAAGTAAAGAGGGTAAAAGTAGAGGTAAAAAGAAAGATAAGACTCCTATTGAGGTAAAATATTTGGTTACTAGGTATAAGTTAGATTTAAAAAAAGTTAATTATAATCAATTATTACAAGTAGTTGCGATTGTTTCTTCACTGGATATTGCTTTGGTGGGAAGTTTAATAACTATTATTCATAATTTCTTTTTGTCTATTATCGCTGGAATATTAGCTATAATTGTTTTGATAATTGGAAGTTATCATGTTGTTTATTTATTTTATAAGAGGAAAGGTGAAAATCATGATTAATTTTAATGAAATAGAAAAAAAATGGCAGAATTATTGGGAAGATAATAAAGTTTTTGAGGCTATAAATGGATCAAATAAGAAACCTTATTATATATTGGTTGAATTTCCATATCCTAGTGGTTCTGGTTTACATGTTGGTCATGTTAGAAGTTATACTGCACAGGATGCAATAGCTAGAATGAAAAGGATGCAAGGATATAATGTATTGTATCCTATGGGATGGGATGCTTTTGGAGCACCAGCTGAACAGTATGCTATAAAGAATCATATTCATCCTAAAGAGGCGGTTAAAGAAAATATTAAAACTTTTAAGGCACAGATGAAATCACTTGGTTTTTCTTTTGATTGGACAAGGGAATTTTCAACAACTGATCCAGAGTATTATAAGTGGACTCAATGGCAATTCTTGCAATTTTATAAGCATGGTATGGCCTACAAGGATACTATTCCTGTAAATTGGTGTC
>CANQEF010000098.1 GCA_947594675.1 uncultured Bacilli bacterium | reverse complement strand
TTTTCAAATAAAGCTTGTCTTTATTTGTTATTAGTCTAATACTTAAAAAAGTATCATTTTAAAAAAATCTTAACATACTTATTTTTAGAGATTGTTGATGGCTAATATTAGATTCTTTTGTTGCTATCTGGAGTTATCTTTTTTTATCAAATTTTCAAAAATTTGTCCTTTTTCTTCAAAATTTTTAAAGTATTCATAGCTGGAAGCAGCTGGTGATAGAAGACAAATTTTTCCTTTAGCAGTTACTTTTTTACTAATTTTATAAGCATCGGATAATGTACTTACAAATACGATAAATTTATCGCTGTTTTTTTCTAAGTATTTTCCTATTTTATAGCCTGTTGTTGGCATACAAATAAAATTTTTAATGGTGGAATTTTTTAAATAATCGCAAAAATTATCATAGTTAATTCCACGATCCATACCACCAAAAATTAATGTATCTACATTTTTTAATGTTTCGATTGCACTTATTGTTGCCTCAGGTATGGTGGCAATAGTGTCATTATAATATATAATTCCATCTTTCTTACAAATATATTCCATACGGTATTTTAAACCAGTAAATGTTTTTATCGTTTGGGATGCTTTTTTTAGGTTTAAGTTTTTTAATTTAGCTACTAATATGGCAAACATGATATTTTTTAAATTATGATTACCTAGAATTTTTCTTGAAGAGTCTTTATATATAATTTCATTATTGTAGTATACTTCATCATTTTTAAGACGAACTGAATTGCTTTTTATGGGAGTATTGTCAAAGCGAATATCAAAAGATTTTCCCTTATATTTTCTCTTTTCTATATATTTATGAAGATAGGTATTGTCATCAGCATAAATCATAATATCAGAAGATGTTTGATATTTAAAAATATTTAATTTGTTCTCATGATATGATTCTAAATCTTCATCATGATCTAGATGATCTTCAAAAAGATTTAGTATGATTGCTATATGAGGAGAGTTTTTAATAAATTCTAATTGATGTGATGACATTTCTATTACTAATATTGTATTTTCTTTATATTGTTCTATCTTTTCTAGTACTGGTATTCCTATGTTGCCAAGTAAATAAACGTCTTGTCCTTGATCTTTTAATATTTGATAAATAAGAGATGCTGTTGTGCTTTTTCCTTTGGTACCGGTTATGCCAATAATGTTGCTGCGATAAACCTCTAATAATAATTCTAATTGTGATGTTATTTTTTGCTCATCTAAATTTTTCTTTATTTTTTTTAGACTTATACCTGGTGCTTTGATAACTAAATCGTAATTATTTAGATTATCTAAATATTTTAGACCAGTAATTATTTCAACATTTGGATCCCTCATATTGATACTAATGTCATTTAAATCAAGGATAGTTAAAAATTGCTCGGGAAGATATTTACGAATAAAGTGATATGTTGATTGTCCTTCTTTTCCAAAACCTAATATAGCAATATTTTTGTCCTTTATTTTAGAAATTATTTCATTATGCATTTTTTAATTCTTCCTTTACTAATGTTTCAAAATGCTCATTTAAATTATTAGCAGTGTTATATTTTGTAAGTAAAGAGTCATTTAATTCTAGATTGTAATTATCAAAATAGTATTTTAATAAGTAAGGTAAGTTTTCTTTTGGCAATTTACTAATCAATAAACTAACTGCATATCTTGCCTCTTCATAGGTGCCAACGCATTCAAAAGGTTTAGTTTCTTCATAACCTAATATTTGTTTAAATGTTTTTAACAAATCACTTCTTTCATATAAATTTTCTTTAAAAATAGTAATTAATTTATCTTCTGATAAAAAGGGACTTAATATTATAAAGACAAATAGGCATTTAGGACAGTTACAACACCATTCCCATTTGTTATTTTTGCTCCCAAGATTACAACTTTTAAAAATAGAATGATATTTTTCATAATGAGAAAATATTTTGGCAATTTGAATCTCATTTAAACCTCGAAGGAGGCTAAGATATTTGATGTTTATTTTTAAATAGGTATCTATATAATTAGAGAAATCTTTTTCAAATTCGAAACTTTTTGAATATTGATGATTTATATTTGTACCAATAATTGTTGCCTCATTAGCACTTGATTCATTTGATAAAATTATCTTTTGCTTATTTTGTAAGTAGCAAACTAAATAAGATAGAAAAGCTATTAGGGAATTAAGGGGTGTGTGACCATTTAAAAAGCCTTTATTATTTAATTCAATTATTTGTTTATCTAATATTCTTTCTATGCAAACTATTTTTTCTTTTGAATAGCCTGCAAGCAAAGCACATTCTAGTGATGGTTCTTTTGCATTAATTATAAAACAAGAATTATTTTTTTCATTTTTTAAAATTTCAAGACTTACGCAAGAATCTTTCCCGCCGCCTATAGCTATTAAATTTCCTTGACCATTATATTTTATAGATGGTATTTGTTTTTTTTCACTAGTGCATGCTATATTCATTAAATTTTCTAAAGAAATATTTATGTTATTTTTATAAAAAAATTCACTTAAACCATTATAGTATAGTTTCTTAAACCACTTGATTTGTTTTTTATCTAAGTATCCTGCTTTAATTATAACATTAGGACTACACGTACATTTTAGATAACTAATTAATTCAATAAGACCTATTTGAAAGACTAAAATATTGAGAAATTCAGATGATATTTCTTTATTTAGGATGTCTTTCTTTTTAATTTTAATTTGTGGGTAAAACCATGTTAGTTTAGGAATGTTGAAATAATATTTTATATTCATACTATCCGAATCATATGTTATTTCATATTTGTCGTATATAAAAGTGTCATATTTTTCTCTTAGAAGATTAAATTTATTGCTACTCATTATATCACCTAATATAATTATACACTAATTGAAAAGATTTTTTACAATAATTATTTTTTAAGGATTCAATGTCAAATGAATAGTACTTTTATTGGAAGAATAACCTTGTGTATGACTAATACGAAAAATTCCAGAGTCAATAGTATATTGATTTTCTCCTCCACGGACAACCCATGAGGCTCCTGTTGTTACAAAACGACTATAATCAGAATACCATTCAGTAGTCTCAGAAATGCCATGTCCAAAACAGATATTGTTTTTGCAACCAGTTAATGAATTGCTCATTGGATCTTCATTAGCAAAATTTGTGTATTCGTTATAATATTTAGCATTTTCAGCATTAAAAAAATCGATTCCTTGATAATAATTTCCGTCATTTAATTTGCCAGTAAATCCTGAGTTTAAGGATTCATTATATCCTGTTATAGGGGTACCTTCTGTTGGAGATAATACAACTCCCATGCAAAGATCATACCCGCCACCTGCCATGTCGTAAACTCCATAGATGGTTCCAGTTGTTGAGGCTCCTGGTCCTGCCTGTCCTTTTCCGGTACCTAAGTTAGTCATGTCATTATATTGATATTGGGTATTTAGAGTTGTAGTAGCATCTCCATTACTATTTCCTGTTAAAAAAGTGGCGGATGCATTAATATATATTTCTTTATATTTCCCTTCATAAGCATTATTTCCATATTTACCATAACGACTCTGTGATAAATAAGCTACTGTTCCCCATTCATCATTCTTCATCATATGTAAATTTCCTTTTGAGGCGTCAAAACCATAGACCGAAAAATTATTTGTTTGCATACTTCTAGCTGCAAAAAAGAAACTGCTTATTTTTTGCTTATTTATGCTAGATGTGTTTGGTTTTATACTAACGTTACTTACATCGCATTTTTCATTTATACAAGAACCATCTGTTACTGGATTATTACTTGTGTTCCATAAATTACCAGTTATTTCAAATTTGCTTGACCATATACCAACGTTTGGTACTCCATCGAAATTAAAAGCATCATTCGTTCGCCAGCCACTAGGATTGGCTCCTGTATATTGAGCCAATCCAGTATCAGTTATATCTTTGGAAATAAATTTTACATCAATTTCACCGGGTAACTCTTTGGTCGGAGTTGGATTTTCCTTATCTCTAAAGGTTGCTTTTCCATAGTAATCGGTAGATGAATCTTCTTTTTTGATTGTATATGAATATCTTGGTATCCACACCCACATTGTATTAATGTTGTTGATAGGAATAATAGTATTGTTTGAAGAATTGATATAATTATCTCTATTTATTAATTTACTAAAGTCATATTTAAATAGTAGCTTGTCACTATTTATATTATTATCTAATTCTTCTTTTGCAAGTTCTCTATTGTATAAACTTATGTTAGATACATAAACATTTGATATTTCTGCAATACCATTTTTATCAGGATTAGCTGCTATGGTGACTGGCATATATGATTTTTTTATTGTAACATTTTCTGTTAAAGTTTTAGAATAAGTCAGTATTTCATCATTTACTTTTAAATAAATATTCATTCTATTTTGATAAAAACTAACTATTGTTTCATACCAAGTATCTGTTGTAAGAATTCGCTCTGTTTTTAGATTAATATAATCATTTCCATCATGAATACCAAATATTAATTCTTTTGTAGCACTTACAACAACATAGAAACCTGCACTTTCTGCATCTCCAATTAAATAGCCATTGGAAGATCCAAATTTTGGTACTTTAAACCTTGCATATATAGAAATCGAATCATTAAAGCTATAGTTTATTAAGCCACAA
>CANQEF010000097.1 GCA_947594675.1 uncultured Bacilli bacterium | reverse complement strand
AAAAAACTCTCATTTTTCCCTTATTTTTCAATGATTTATGAGAGTTTTTTCATTCAACAACTGTCAAAGACAAGATTTTATAATAAGATTATACCCCCCCCCCGTCTTGATTTGTCAACAAAAAAATTGTGGAGTTTTTCCGCAATTTTTACATACCATATATATTATAATAAGCTTTACTAACTTGTTGAGTAATTCTATACGTTACTAAACTTGCAAAGTTAGTAGATGAATTTGGATGTGATGAATTAGGAGAAGTTACTACGATTGAAACTTTTGGATTATCACTGGGATAATATCCTACAAAAGAGCTAGTAATTGTCTCTGTATCAATTTTATTGTCACCATCGGTGTCAACAAAGCTCTGTGATGTTCCTGTTTTTCCCGCAGGTCTTAGACTTTTATCAATGTAGCCAACACCATAGCCGCCTTGAGAATTCATTACCGCATAAAAGCCTTCTTTTACTCTATTCATATATTCTTCTTTAGTATCAATTGTATTTAAAACTTGCTTTTCTATTTTTTGTTCTAATTTTCCAATTTCATCTGTTTCACTTGAAGAATGAATTTCTTTTAGTAGATGTAAAGCTAAACGTTCTTTTCCATTAGCAATCGTTGAAACATATTGAATTAATTGTAGAGGAGTATAGCTTTCATATTGTCCCATTACAAAATCAAGTAAATTACCAGCACTAACATCTTTATCTGCTGAAACTCCAGTACTCTCTACTGGCAAATCAATACCAGTTTTAATACCTAATCCAAATGAATGATACATATTACGATAAATATCAAAGGCCTTTTGATTGAAATTAAGTTTCATATTACGGAAGTATTCTTGTCCATTAACTCTAATAGCAATTTTAAATTGATAAACATTACTACTTTTAGCCAAAGCTGTAATATCATTGATAGTACCTAATGTTTTTACAGAAGAACATTTTTCAGGAGCACCAGCTACTTTTATACACTCATCTTTAATATATTCTCCTATTTTAACAGCTCCTGTATTATATCCAACTAGCATGGATGCCCCTTTTACAACGGAGCCCGGAGTAATTGGAGATGTTAAAATACTTGTTGTATTATCAATCATTTCGCCATTTACTATTTTTCTAGAGGCCATAGCAAGTATTTCTCCAGTATTAGGGTCTTCAATTACAACACTAGAATGATCATAGTAATTTGTATTTGCCTCACCTTTAGCTCTTTTTACTTGTTCATCTAGGATTCTTTCTACTTCTTTTTGTAAATTAATATCAATTGAAAGTACTATATCTTTGCCTCTACTTCCCTCTTTTATCAACTTAGTTTCATGAGAATTTACTACTTCATAAACAGCTTTTTCTCCTTTTAAGTAATCTTCATATTGCCTTTCAATATAGCTTAATCCAACTCTATCATTTAGAGAATAACCTTTATTTAAAAAGTAATCTTTATCTTCTTTTGGAATCCCTTGAGATGAAGAAGAAACACTTCCCAATATTGATCTAAATGTATCACCATAAGGGTATACTCTTTCCCAATCAAGTTTTGTATTAAAGCCTTCTAATTCAGAGTTATTTTCTGAAATATAGGCATATTCTTGGTCAGTAACATCACTTTTAATAGTCTTTTCTTCATAGGTATATCCTTTATTCATTAAGTAATATAGATAAGCTACTTTTAAATCTTCTTCTGTAAGTTTATTTAATTCTTCAGTACTAATTCTTTGGATTTTTAATTCTTCTAATTGCCGCGTAGTCATTTTTCTTTGCTTTACTTTTTCTACTTCTTTATTTGTAACTAATTTAGAACATTCAGCAGGATTTTTAGCAAAATAAAATTCTCTTTTCATCCTATCATCTAATTTTGAAATATCTAAATCTAAATGGGGAGCTACTTTATAAGCAACTTCTATCATTTCTTCATTAGAGACACCTTTTTCTTTTTTATAAGTAATAGTTTTAAGTGATTTATTATCGACAAGAATATTTAAATTTCTATCATAAATTCTTCCTCGAGGTGAACTTGTTCCTAGTACGGTAGCATAAGTTAGAGAGGCTAATTTATCTGTATAAACTTTTTCTTTGATAATCATACAATCAATCATTTTAACTAGAATAACACTAAAAACAATTAATATGATTCCTAAAAAGAGGGTAAATCTCTTATTAGTGATTTTATCATAGTCAATATTTTTTTTCTTTTTATACCTTTTCATATTTCCTCCACTATTACTAGTTTAACACATATTTAAAAAGTTATTTAATATATTTTTACTGAGGTGATATTATTTATAAAGAATTAGTAAAAAAATATATTCATTTGTTGCAGAAACAAGATATTAAAAATTATGCTCAAAGTCAAAATATAGATTTAACTAATGAAGAAGTGGATATTATTTATAATCATATAAAAAAATATTACAATGAATTATTGAATAAAGATACAAGAAGTTTTCAAGTATTAAAAAAAGCTTTAAGAAAAGAGCTTTATCAAAAAATTATTGTTTTATATAATACTTATAAAAATTATTTATAAAAAGCTATTAATATTAATTGATGTCTCCTGTTTGAGGATTAACATCAATTTTATTTGCGGCTTTTATTTTTTCAATTAAATGTTCATCGAAAGTTTTTTCTTTTATCATTTCAATTTCATACTTATAAGGTGCATAATTTCTATCTATATAAGGAGTTTCTAATATTTTAGGGATGTTATGTAATCTTTCATTATAAATAATATTAATTAAATTTGAAAAGCCAATTTCACCAAAGCCAATATTTTCATGTCGATCTTTATGTGAGCCTAAAGAATTTTTACTATCGTTTACATGAAGGCATTTTATTTTTTCAATACCAATTAATTGGTCAAATTCATTTAAAAATTGATCAAAATTACTCATATCATATCCAGCATCATTTAAATGACAAGTGTCTAGGCAAATGCCAATATGTTCTTTATCATTAACAAGATTTATTATTTCAGAGAGTTCTTCTATTTTAGAGCCTACTTCTGTTCCTTTGCCTGCCATAGTTTCTAGTAAAATGGTAACATCAGTCTTTCCTAGGATTTGATTTAATCCAAAGGCAATATTTTTTATACCTTCTTTAATTCCACATCCTACATGACTTCCTGGATGGACAACAATATTTTTTATACCTAATTCATGACATCTTTCTAATTCTGTTTTTAAAAAATTAATCGCAAAAGAGTACTTTTCATTATTATCGGAATTAGCTAAATTTACTATATAAGGTGCATGGACTATTACTTTGGAATAATCAATATTATTTTCTAGCATTTTTTCTAAAGCTTTTTTAGTTAGCTCATCATTTATTTTATAGCGCAAAGTATTTTGTGGTGCTCCCGTATAAAACATAAAAGTATTAGCATTATAGCTTAAAGCCTCTTCTAGGCTACCTAGAAGTTGCGTATCTTTTTTAAAACCAACATGACTACCTATTAACAACATAATTATTTCCTCCATTTAAAGTATAGCAAAAAAAAACAAAAAGAAAAAGACTTCTTTAGAAGTCAATTAACTTAATATACATACTGTTCCGCCTGTTACTGTTGTTGCAGCTACTCCTGTTGTTGCTGTACTAATGTTTACTCTTTTAATATCAGATTCAGTTAATTCTTTGTTAAATCCATGTTTTTGAACATCTGTAAGCATCATAGTATAAGTAGTTTTTGTTTTTCCTGTTGCATCAGTTTTTTTAATCCATTTAACGTATCCTTTAACTTCGGCATTACCAAAAGGAGACTTTCCACCATCTTCCATTAAATCTTTAGTATTTTGTTGAGTACTATCAATGGTGAAATAATAAGTACCATCTGGTGTTGCTGAAGCTATTGTACCACCACAACTAATATTATCAGCAAGTACTTCATTACGTACTGTTCTTAAATACTCCTTGGCAGTACTAGCAAAGGTATCCCTTCTTGAATTTTCAATTATTCTATTAACTGACCCAATTGCTACAATCATCAAAATACCCATAATAGTAATAACTGCTAGCAATTCTATCAAAGTAAAACCCTTATTTCCTCTCATCTTTATTTCCTCCTATCCTATAAGTAAATTATAATAGACTATTTTTTTATAAGCAAGACATTTTTATAAAAATTTACAATTATATACAATTTTTTATTAAAATTAGTGTTTATTTCGAAAGTAACTTACTAAAACGCTACTACAACTACATTTACTTTTTATATAATTTTTATCAATGCTATCAATTGCAACATTAACGTTATTAATATTACTTAAATTAACTGCTTTAGCACCTTTTTCTAAATTGGATTCACTAATAACATCTATTCCAAATAATTTGCCATTTGTAAGTTGTTCACTAAGTCTTACAAAGTATTCATATCTTTTACCATTTCTTTTAACAACGACAAAGGATTGATCTATAAGATATTCTCCTCCATTAGGTGGATTATCATATTCTGAATTGTCAAGATAACCTAGTGACATTACAATACATTGACCACTTCCTGGTCTTACAACTCCGTTATTGCCTGACATTTTATACTTAGCTGTAGAAATTAATTTTTTAGCATCTTCATTATAAGTTTTTTCTCTACTTTCTGAGAGAATACCGACAACATTAGGAACAGTTAAAACCATCAAGAGACCAAGTATAACTAGGCTTGCTAATAATT
>CANQEF010000096.1 GCA_947594675.1 uncultured Bacilli bacterium | reverse complement strand
GGACAAAGTGCCACTACTAGCGGGATAACCCCTGAAGAAAAAGAAAACAAATATTTTGATGTTTATGAAGATAGTACTTGGACAAGTTATAATAAAAGAATCTTAGGAGATGCAACAGGAGAAATGGGACCATTTTATTTTTATTATGACTCTGATGGAGCGGCTGATAATATTGGTAAACGACTACATAATACTTGGTGCGCTGACAATTCGGACTTTGTTGGCTCTGGCTATCCTTGGTTCGATCGTGGCGGCAATTACTCCAATGGAGTTTTGGCAGGACAGTTTCACTTCGTTAGGAACACTGGTGGTTCTGCTAGCTACCTTGGGTCCCGCCTCGTTCTCGCAGTTAAGTAATTCGGAAGTAATTTCGAATTACAGTTAACTTTTTTTCTTTTAAGAGTTTCGTTCCCGCTTTTTTTTACGGGAACGAAACAAAATTTTGGCATTTATTTATGTCTCTTGATTTAATACATCTTGTAGACATTTTAAAATAAATGTAGGTTGTAAGTTGCAAAAATTAACTCCTTTAGCTCTTAGCTAGTCTTCTCTCTACGCTGACAATTCGAACTTTGTTGACTCTGGCAATCCTTGGTTCAATCGTGGCGGCAATTACAACAATGGAGTTTTGGCAGGACAGTTTAACTTCAATAGGAACACTGGTGGTTCTGCTAGCAACCTTGGGTCCCGCCTCGTTCTCGCACACTAAAATATAAAAGTGAAACTTCTTTTCAATATATTAGCAAGTTAATAATAAAATGTTACGCTATTTAGTTTAAGGACTTTATTGAAAAGTTTATTTTAGAAACTTATGACCTATCTATTTAATAGATGAAAATATTAATAAAAAATTTGGGTGAGTAGTAAAACTGATGAAAATCCGAAAATTTGGAGCATGTCTTTTAAGACTGCTTTTGTTTTAAATGGAGGTTGAAATGAGCAAGATATATAATAAATACTTAGAATTAAAAAATGAAGATAAAAATAAATTGTATTTATTTAAATCAGGAAAATTTTATATTTTTTTAGGTGATGATTGCGATTTTATTAATGAATATGTTGTTTTAAAAAAAGTTAAATTTAGTAATGAAACTTATAAATGTGGTTTTCCTGAAAATGTTTTAGATCAGTATTTAAAAGTTTTTAAAAATCAAAATTTAGATGTAGTATTGGTTAATGAAATGGATTCTTATAAGAGTAATGTAAATAAATTTATAGATGATATAGATATAAATAATATTACACCACTTGAGGCGTTAGAAAAATTAAATATTCTAAAAGAGATGGTTAAAAATGAAGAAAGAAATTGAGGATACTAGAATTTATCAGTTGTATATTGATTATATTTATTATATAGAAATGATTACGGAAAAGTATCCTAGATTTAGTAAGTTTGCTATTGTAAGTGTCATTAAAAAAAATTTATACGATGGTATGAAAAATATTTTGAGTGCTTATAAGGCTTTTGAAAAAAAAGATAAGTTAAGTTATTTAAATGAGCTTGATATCAATCTTAAAATGTTAAAAGTTTTGGCAAGAGTTTCTTATAAGAAAAAATATATTAATATAAAAAATTATGAGGCGTGGAGTAGAAAGATTAATAATATTGGAAGTTGTTTAGGTGGGTGGATTAATTCGTGTCTAAAACAATAAAAAAGTGTTTTTATGACAAACTTACATTTGAGAAAATGTTAGCTGCTAATGAAAGAGCTAGAGCAGGTAAAGTTAAGAAAAAAGAAGTAACTATTTTTGAAATGGATTTGGAGACTAATATTATTAAAATTATTGATGAACTTAAAAGTGGAAACTATAAGTTTGGTAAGTATCGCTCGTTTTTTGTATATGAGCCAAAAGAAAGATTGATAAAGTCTTTGCCTTATAGGGATAGGGTCGTTCATCAGTGGTATATTGAAGAATTTATTAAGCCTTATTATTTTAAAAGATTTATAAAAGATACTTATGCTTGTTTGGATGGTAGAGGTACTCATGCTGCAGTATTTAATCTTCAAAAGAAAATGCGTTTAATGAAAAGAAAATATGGTACATATTATGTTTTAAAATGCGATATAAAAAAGTATTTCTATAGTATTAATAAAGATATATTATTGGGCATTTTGGAAAGTAAAATATCAGATAAAAAAATAATTGAATTAAGTAAAAAAATTTTAAATGATGATCAAAAAATTGGTATTCCTATTGGTAACTTTACTAGCCAGTATTTTGCTAATATATATTTAAATGAATTGGATCATTATATTAAAGAGAAGTTAAGAATTAAATATTATGTCCGTTATATGGACGATTTTATAATTCTTATTCCTAGTAAGAATCAAGCAAAGAAATTACTTGAATTAATAAAGAATTTTCTAAATGATAAATTGCAATTACAGTTGAATTCTAAAAGCCGATATTTTTTGAATACTAAGGGTATTGATTTTTGCGGTTATAGAATTTTTGAGACTCATATATTATTACGTAAAAGATTTAAAAAGAAAATAAATAATAAATTTAAATTATGGAAAAAATTAATTAAAAATAAAAAGTTTAGTTATTGTAAATTTGTTTTGAGTGTTAATTCTTGTAAAGGTCATGCAGCTCATTGTAATTCTTATAAATTTATTAATAAATTTAATCAAAATATTGATAAATTGTTAAAAACAGAAAAGTAAAAACTAATATCTTTTCTTATTGTATCTATCTATTATCGTTTAGTATACGTAGCATAAGAGTACATAATTATGCACTATTCATACTTGCTTAATATTTAGGCCTATGTTATAATAAAGCCTGCGGGGTGATGGTATGTTAATTATGCCAATTGTAAATAAAAATCGTATTATGAATGTACATATAAAAATTAAATCTGCATCAAAAATTCGTACGGGTGTATCCTTTCCAGATGCACATGAAAGTGAAATTATTGTTAATAGAGAAAAGTTTTCTAATTCGATTTTTAGCGATTCAAAAGAAATAAATGCTCCAATAGAATTTGTTAGAAGTAAATCGATTTTATATCCTAGAAATTATTTGATTACAACTAAAGAAGAATCTTCTAGTACTTTTTATGATGTTTATGAAGTAGCTCAACCACCTAAAAAAGTTAATGATAGTCTAGATAAATTATATAGTTGGGCTTTAACTGATATGCGTAAAGAAATTCCTGGTAGTAATAGAAGAGGACGTTATGTATCATTAAAAAAACTAGGAATAGATCAGCATTTAACAGATGAAAAAATAGCTAAACTTCAAAAAATAGTTAAAGAAAATGATTCTAGTACATGGAAAGAATTATTTGAAAATGAAGGTATTGCTGATTTAAAAGATACAATTGATTTTATTAATACTTTTGATTGTACAGTTATATCTGATACAACTATTCCTGAAGATAGTATTCAAGATGTTTTGAAAGCTTTGGAAGTTATAAATACAAAAGATTCTAGAAATTTAAGAAATTATTATAATATGGCTCAAACAAATAAAGATATTTATTCAAAAATTTCTTACATAAATAAGATTATTTACGATAAGCCTTTATCTTTAATTAAATCAGCTAATCAAAAGCAAAAGCAATTTATTAAAATAAAAGAAGAAAGCGATTTGAAAAATGCAGCCTAGGTTTTCCCGTTTAGAAAAATTAATTGGATTTGATAAATTAGAAATACTTGGTCAAAAAACAGTCTTAGTAGTTGGTTGTGGCGGAGTAGGTGGCTATTGTGTTGAGGCTTTAGCTAGAAGTAATATTGGTAGGTTAATTTTAATAGATTATGATGTAGTAGATGAAACAAATATTAATAGGCAAATTATAGCTTTAGAAAATAATATTGGTAATAAGAAGATTGATTTATTGAAACAAAGGATTCTTAGTATAAATCCTGATTGTAAGGTTATTACTAAGGATGAGTTTATTGATAGTACTAATATTAATGATTTATTTGATGTAAATATAGATTTTTTAATAGATGCTTGTGATACTGTAACGACAAAGAAGGAAATTATTAAGAAGTGCTTGGAAAAAAATATTCCTTTTTTAACTTGTCTTGGAACAGGAAATAGATTTCATCCAGAAAAACTTGAAATTACAACTTTAGAGAAAACTAGTTATGATCCTTTAGCTAGGATTTTAAGAAAATTTGTGAGAGATGAGCATATTAATAAAAAAGTTATTGTTTTAGCATCTACAGAAAAGCCTATAAAATTAAATGATAGAATTCCAGGATCAACGGCCTTTGTTCCAGCTAGTGCTGGTTTGTTAATAGCAAGTTATGTTGTTAGGTATTTAGAAAAATAACCCACGAGATGTGAGTTATTTTTTTAAAGTTGTCTATATAGACCTATTACTGTACCTAATATTGTTACTTCTTTTAAAATTATTGGTTCCATGGTATCATTTTCTGGTTGCAAACGGAAATAGCCATCTTCTTTATAAAAAGTTTTTACGGTTGCCTCATTATTGTTATTCATCGCAACAACGGTTTGACCATTTCTAGCTGTATTTTTTCTTTCAACAACTAAAATATCACCATCATATATACCAACATTAATCATCGATTCACCGCTAACTTTTAAAGTAAATACTTCATTTTTAGTTTTAATTAAATTAGCAGGTAGAGCAAAATATTCATCAGGTGTTTCAATGGCTTCTATAGGACTTCCTGCTG
>CANQEF010000095.1 GCA_947594675.1 uncultured Bacilli bacterium | reverse complement strand
TCTAAATCATTTGTATTTATTCCACTAATTTCTACTTTATATTTTGCCATAAAAAAGCCTCCTATCATTTTTATGGTAGAAAGTCTTAGATTTTATACTTTTTTATTTCTTGTTTTAACAAAAAGCTATTTTTAATTTTTCCATAGTATTATCTAAAGAAAAATAATTTATCATTAAAACTAAAGCAATAGATAAATAAACTTATATAATTTAAAAGGACTACTCTTCATCAAAGTAGTCTTTGTTATTAATCTTTTTATAAATATTTTTAATCTCTTTCTAAAAAATCTTTTCCCTTATGTCCTAAATCTTCTGGTTCATCTTGTAATAAATCATTATAATCTTGTTGTCTTAAAACTTCATATATCACAATGGCAACGGCATTAGAAACATTTAATGCTCGTACATTAGCTGTCATAGGTATACGCATACAATGCTTTAAATCTTCTTTTAATATTTCTTTTGGAATACCAGTTGATTCCTTGCCAAAAATAAAGTATAATTCATCATTACTATTACTATAATCAAAACTAGTGTGAGGCTTATGGCCGTATCTTGTAAAGTAATAATAAATTCCTTTATTCTTATTTTTAAAATCTTCCCAGTTTTCATAAACTTCATAATTTAGTTTATCAATGTAGTTTACTCCACTTCTTTTAACATGGGCATCATCTAATTCAAAACCTAATGGCTTTATCAAATGAAGTTTTGTGTTAGTCGCAACACAAGTACGCATTATATTACCTGTATTTTGGGGTATTTCTGGTTCATAAAGAACAATGTTATTCATCTGTTTCACCTATATTATTTAATTCAATAAATTGTTCAGTTCTTTTAATAGTTAATTTTTCATTTTCTTTACCTTGCAAAATATTTCTAACTTCGCCATCTTCGAACATTACAATAGCAGGGTACTTTGTTGTTAATTTATTTCTAAAATTATAAGATGAGTTAAAATCATTGACAAATTTTTCTTGATCAATATCACTTAAATTTAAATAAATTATATCATCTTGTAGAGCATTTTTCTTAATAAGCTTTTTAAAATCTTTTTCGAAGTCTCGACAAATAGTATCACTAGATGTACACATATAAATAACCGTTGTTGGATTTTCCAATATATAATGTTCTAATTCCTCACTAGAAATTTCAGATAATGTATCTCTAATAACAGGAGTTTGTTTTTGATATTCATCATAAACATCATATAATCTACTTAAGTAAAGAGTTATTCCTATGCCTAGTACAAATATTAAAAGTAAAAGTAAATAATTTTTAATATTTATCTTATCTTGTTGTTTTTTCTTTGTCATAAAACCACTTCCTTATAATTATTTTATCACTTTTGAATAACTTTTTCTACTTAAATTTTTCTGTTATAGTTTCAATAGTTTTACTATCTTCGTCATTATAATCAATTCTGATATTGGCATATTTTTTGAAGACATTAATATTTTTTAACTCACTTATTTCACTATTTAAAATATGAGTATTTACTCCATCAAAATAAACAGGAAAAGCTACACCTTTTTCATTTATTAAAGTATATTTGTTGTCATTTTCATTTATGTCTAAAATATTACCTCTAATTATCATATTTTCATATCTACCATGGCCTATTAATTCAATACTAGGATATTTTTTAAAAGTTTTTAAGTAATTATTAATTAAATTCATAATTTCTTCTTCACTAAGTTCTATAGATAAAGTTACAGATTCAACTTTCATCTTATATAAATAATATAAAGTATAAATATTAGTTACATTTAAACCATAATTTCCTGTTACGTAATTAGCTAATTCAAAATCAAAATAATCTGAGACGAGATTCTTTTTTCGTAAATTTTTTTCTATAGAAAATCTGTTTCTAGGTACAACGTAATAAACATTTTGAAAATTTTTATACTTGTTATATAATTTTTCGTCTTCTATATAAATTCTTTTATAGCCAACTTTATTACAGAAATCTATTTGAGATTCATTTGTACAAGTACAAGTAAGACCTGGTTGAAGAGATTGTTCTACTTCAGTTAGATTAATATTTTTAATAATTACTTCTTTTTTAGAATTTTGTCTTACTTCAATTAATTTATTTGCGAGTGTTCTTCTTATTTCATTTAAGTCTTTTATATTAACAAAAACATTGTCACTCATATCAATTATAGTTGTAGTGCTGACAAAAGGAGTATCTCCTAATTTTTCTAGTTGTTCGCGAATTCTTCCTTTATCTAGTGGAGCATTCATAGCATTATTTACGATACCTCCAGATGCTTTTATATTGTTGATGCCATCACTTATTTCAACCATTAGCGCTTCACCCGTTTTAACTTTGGCTTTTATAGTTATAGGTACCTTTCTAGTGGGTAGTTTTTTTAACTCTTGCATTAATTTATAGTCAAGTGTTTTACAAACAATATCATTTTGATGTAAGTCTACTTTATTGTCAATATAACAAATGTCATCAGCAGAATTTGTTAATTGGTCATCTTCTGAATATAAATAGTTAACTATTAGCCCTTTACCTGTTTTTAAAAATCTGATTCCATCCTGTTGATTTAAAGGTTTATCTAATTTTATTTTTATTTTATCATTTGTTATTTCTATGACACGACCTATTTCTAAACCAATATGGTTTGGATTTTCTGTATTCATTAAATCAGCATCAGTACAGTTAAATAATCTTCCAGTAGTAAAGCCCCTATTGTAAATAGTTTTTAATTTTTCCGTTTCTTGATCAAAATTAGGAACGTTGCCATAATTATCTATTAAACTACGGTAATATCTAGTTATAAATCCTACGTATTCTGGGCTTTTCATGCGACCTTCTATTTTAAAACTAGTAATGTCACTATCTAAAAGTTCTCTAAAGCGAGGAGCTGTGTTTAATTCTTTAGTACTTAAAAGATACATGTCTTCTTTTAGAGTTCTAGACAATCTTTTTAAGGTATATTTTTGACGACAACAACTAGCACATTCGCCACGATTGCCACTTCTTCCTCCTTGCATACTGCTCATTAGACAGCAACCAGAATAAGAAACACATAAGGCTCCATGAATAAATACTTCTTTTTCAATAGGTGCATGAACATCTTCTATTTCTTGTAAAGATAATTCTCTTGAAAATACAACTCTTTTACAACCAAGTTTATAGAATAAATCAGCGGTTTCTTTAGAAGAGGTATTGGCTTGAGTAGAAGCATGAATGTCAAGGTTAGGATATCTTTCACGTAAAAGACAAATCATTCCAAAATCTTGTACTAAGACTGCATCTACACCATTTTTATGAAGAAACTCAACTTGTCCTAAGAACATGGGAATTTCATCGTCCTTAACAAGAGTATTCATTGTTACGTATATTTTAACTCCATATAGATGGCAAAATTTTATAGCTTGTATTATTTCTTCAGGGGTAAAATTTTCAGCAAATTTTCTAGCACCAAAATCTTTGCACGCTAAATAGACTGCATCTGCTCCATTCATTACTGCTTGTTTTAAACTTTCCATATCTCCAGCAGGAGAAAGTAATTCATGTTTCATTTATCTCACCCTATTCTTATTAGATTATACCTTTATAAGTAGTTTTTTTCAAGATAAAAGACTTGCTCTTGGCAAATCTTTTACTTACATAATAAAAGTAAAACGGCTTGAAACATCGATTGAAGAACCACCAAATGCATCTAAAGATTGGAAAATTCCTGCATTATTTTTTTCATTATAAGTATTTGCGCCACCTAATCTAAACCAAGGATAGGGATTACAAACAAAAACTTTTAAATCATTGTACCATCCTAAGTACGTAGTATTTTTATCATAAGTTTCTGATAGAGCATGTCCATAACAAATATCATTTTTGCATGCCTTTTGTGGTTCAGCTTTAGAAAATGAATTCGATTCTTTGGTGGCACTTGTGTAGATATTATAATATTTTTTATCTGGTAATTGTATTTTTCCAACAGGCTCATTTTTATCATTTACTCCTTCAAAACCTGATTGTCCACTTATGATTTTATCTTTATTATTTTCTTGATATCCTAGCACGCCCATGACAGAATCATAGGCACATCCACTCATGTCATAGACTCCATAGATGGTTCCCGTTGTAGATGATCCTGGTCCAGCGCTCCCTTTACCTGCACCTAAATCTGTCATATCATTATAAACATATTGTTTTTCTAAAACTGTTTCATCACTTGGTGTTCCATTACTGTTTCCCGTTATATAGTTTGAAGACTTATTTTGATATATTTCTTTATTTTTACCAGAATAATTAGTGTTTCCATATTTGCCATAACGACTTTGGGATAAATAGGCTACTGTTCCCCATTCATCATTTTTCATCATGTGCAAATTTCCATCACTTGTAAAACCATAAGTACTAGCATTATTTATTTGCATACTTCTTGCCATAAAGAAAAAGCTACTTACTGCTTGATTCCTAATTGAAGAGATATTTGGTTTTATCGTAATAGTACTAACATCACATGATTCATTTTTACATGCCTTTGAAATACCTCCTGTTGTTTCAAACTTACCTACCCAGATTCCACTTCTAGCCTCTCCTCCAAAGTTAAACGCATCATTTGTTCGCCAACCACTTGGATTTGTTCCTGTGTATTTGGCATTACCATTGTCATTTGTGTCTTTAGTTATAAACTTAACATCTATTTCTCCAGGTAACTCTCTTGTTGGATTAGGATTATCTTCATCTCTATAGGTTGCTTTGCCATAATAATCAGTTGATAATAACTCTTT
>CANQEF010000094.1 GCA_947594675.1 uncultured Bacilli bacterium | reverse complement strand
CCTGATGTACTAGATCCAGCATTACTTCGTCCAGGTAGATTTGATAGACAAGTTACTGTTAATTTACCAGATGTTAGAGGACGTGAAGAAATTTTAGCAGTACATTCTAGAAATAAGACATTAGCTGAGGGAATAACTTTAGAAAATTTAGCTAAGAGAACTCCAGGATTTAGTGGTGCTGATTTGGAAAATTTATTAAATGAGGCAGCTTTGCTTGCGGTAAGAAGAAATAAGAGCGTAATTACTATGAGTGAAATTGATGAGGCAACGGATCGTGTATTAATGGGTCCGGCTAAAACTTCTCATAAGTATAGTGATAATGATAGAAAATTGGTTGCTTATCATGAAGCAGGTCATGCGGTTATTGGGTTGAAGTTAAGAAATGCAAGCGATGTTCAGAAGGTTACAATTATTCCAAGAGGTTCAGCTGGTGGCTATAATATGATGGTGCCTAGTGAAGAAAAGCTATGTTCTACTAAGACAGATTTGCTAGAAGAGATAACTGGTTTATTAGGTGGAAGAACAGCTGAGGAAGTTGTTTTTGGAGAAATTACAACTGGTGCTCATAATGATTTTGAAAAGGCTACTAAAATAGCTAGAGCGATGGTTACAGAGTATGGTATGAGTGATTTGGGACCACTTCAATTTGAACAGCAAGAGGGTAGTGTCTTCTTAGGAAGAGATTATAATAAATCACAACACTTTTCTAATGAAGTTGCAAATGAAATTGATATGGAGATGCGTAAAATTATTAATAATTGTCATGACAAGGCAACTGAAATTATAAAGAAAAATAGGGATTTATTAAAATTAATTGCAGATAATTTATTGGAATATGAAACATTAACTAAAGAGCAAATTGATTATTTAGTAGAAAATGGAAAGATGCCTGAAGAGGATGAAAATAATTTAGAGGCTTTATCCATTACTAAGTTAAGAGAAATAGCTAAAGATAGAGGAATAAAAAGTTATTCTAAAATGACAAAGGCTGAATTATTAAATGAATTAAATTCAAAAAATAAGTAAAAGTGAACACTTAAATGGTGTTTCTTTTATTTCTAAAGTGGAAATAAAGAGATTATACTTGATTTTTAGATAAAAAAAATATAATATATGCCTAGGAGGTAGAATATGGCAAAAAAAATTGATAAAGAATTAGGAAAAAAGGAGTTAGGAAAATTAAAAGATGAGGCAAATGCATTTAAGGCTTTTATTTCAAGAGGTAATGTAGTTGATATGGCTGTTGGTGTTATTGCTGGTGGTGCATTTGGAAAGATAGTTACAAGTTTGGTTAATGATATGTTAATGCCATTGATTGGAGTAATATTAGGTGGTCTTAATTTTTCTGATTTATCTTTTAAAATTTCTGATGCAACAATTGCTTATGGTAATTTTATTCAGTCTATTATTGATTTCTTGATCATATCTTTTTGTATATTTATCATGGTAAGGCTGTTTGATAAATTTAAAAAGCATGAGGAGAAAGTTTCGGAAGATAAGAAATCAGATGAAGTAATTTTATTGGAAGAGATAAGAGATTTATTGAAAGATCAAAAATAAATCTTTTTTCTTTTAAAGGCTTTTAAAATTTGGGGTGATGATATTTGGGTTTTAAAATAGGAAATATCGAGATTAAGAATAGGATTGTTATGGCACCAATGGCTGGTGTTTCTAATGCGGCATTTATGAAAATATGTGAGGAAATGGGAGTTGGGTATGCTATTACTGAATTAATAAGTAGTGAGGCGATTGTTAGAAATAATCAAAAAACTCTAGATATGTTGAAAGGTCTTGATACTTTAAAAATTCCATTTGCTGTTCAAATTTTTGGAGCTAATCCAAGTGTTATGGCTCAGGCAGCTAAAATATTAGTTAGCAAATATAATATAAAAATAATTGATATAAACATGGGATGTCCTGTTCCAAAGGTTGCTTTGAGGTCACAGGCTGGTTCTAGTTTGTTAAAGGATATTGATAAGGTTTATGACATGGTAAAAAGTGTTGTAGAAAGCGTTGATGTGCCTGTTACCGTGAAGATTAGAAGTGGTTGGGATTTTAATAATATAAATGCAGTTAGTGTAGGGAAGGCTATTGAGAAGGCTGGAGCAAGTGCTTTGTGTATTCATGCTAGAACTAGAAGTCAGGGATATAGTGGAAAAGCTGATTGGAATATTATTAAGCAGGTTAAAGAGAGTCTTAATATCCCGGTAATAGGAAATGGCGATGTGAAAAGTTGCTATGACGTAAAAAGAATGTTAGATGAAACTTTTTGTGATGCTGTAATGATAGGTAGAGCTTTATTGGGTAATCCTTGGTTAATTACAAATAGTTTAAATTATTTAGAGGGAAAACCATTAATGGAGGTATCTTTTAAAGAAAAGGTATCTGTTTTAAAAAAACATTTCAAATATTTGATTGAATTCAAGGGAGAAAAATGTGCTTGTTTGGATATTAGGAGTCATGTAGCATGGTATTTAAAAGGTTATTCATTTGTTAATAATATTAAAAATAATATCTATCAATGTTCTAATATTCATGATATAATCGAGGTGTTAGATGAATTGGAGGAGAATGTTTATGAGTAGTGAAAAAATATCACAAAAAGAAAGACGAATTAATGGTAAAGATGCTATTAAAAAAGAAGAAAATAATGTAAAGAAGAGTACTAAAAGTAGTAGTAAAAAAAGTAAAGTGTCAGAAAGTGAGAAAAAGAAAAAAGCTATTGAAGAGGTAATAATTTCTGATGCTAAAGATAATGATAAGCTAGAAAGTGAAAATGAGGATATAAAAAATGTTTTTGAAGAAGAAAAAGCTGAATTAGAACACAGTAAAGTAAAAGCTTATGATAAAAAGAATGAATCAAAAGAATCTAAGGCTATGTTTATACAACGTTTTTTAGCTTTTATAATAGATATTATTATAGTTTCTACTATTGCTGCTATGATTGCATTTCCTTTTGTTGATAATGAAAAAACTGATAAGTTAAATGATCAATTAGATGAGATTGTTGAGGAATATTCAAAAAGTGATATGACTTTAGATACATATAAGACATATTTGAATGATATGATTCCTATAACCTATGATATAGCTAAGAATGGTGGATTAGTTTCATTGATAAGTTTAGTTTGCGAGATTTTATATTTTGTTGTATTTCAATTATATAATGGTGGTCAAACTATTGGCAAAAAAATGTTAAAGATTAAAATCATTTCTAATAATGGTGGCAGCTTAACTATGAATCAAATGATTTGTAGGTCTTTGATAATAAATTCTATCTTGTTGGAATTGTTGTCATTTTCACTAATGTTATTTGCTACTAAGACTGTATATTTTTACACAACAATGATTTTAGAAATGATTCAATACATTGTTACTATTACATCAGTATTTATGGTTATGTGTAGTAAAAATGGTTGTGCTATCCATGATAGAGTAGCAAGAACAAGAGTAATTAAAGTGAAGTGAGGAAAATAAATGAGAGAACTTAGTGAACAAGAAATAGTTAGAAGAGAAAAGTTAAATAATATAAAGGAGCGTTATCCTGACAGATATGAAGTTAATTATAGTTTAGATGAGGCAGCTGGGCTAGATGATGGTATAACTGGAGTAAGAGTTGCTGGAAGAATTATTTTAATGAGAAAAATGGGAAAAATGAGCTTTTTAACTATTGGTGATATAAGTGGCAAAATTCAAATATCTGTTAAATTAGATATGATTGGAGAAGAGGCTTATAATGAATTTAAATCTAATTACGATTTAGGAGATTTTATTGGGGTAGAAGGAGAAGTGTTTACTACTCATACTGGCGAAAAAACGATTCGAGCTTCTAGTATAAAATTTCTTGGAAAAGCATTAAGAACTTTACCAGAAAAGTTTCATGGTGTTATAGATCAAGAGGCTATTTATAGAGAGCGATATCTTGATTTGATTACTAGTGATGAGTCTAAAAAGAAATTTTTATTAAGAAGTAAATTTATTAGAGAGCTTAGAAATTATTTGGATGCAGCTGGTTATATTGAAATAGAAACTCCTATTTTAAACAATAAGGCAAGTGGGGCAACTGCTAAGCCTTTTGTAACTCATCATAATGCTTTGGATATTGATATGTATCTAAGAATTGCACCAGAGACGTATTTAAAAAGAGCAATTGTTGGTGGTTTTGTTAAGGTATTTGAAATAGCTAGATGTTTTAGAAATGAGGGTATTGATACACAACATCTACAAGATTTTACTATGATTGAGGGATATTGTGCTTATTACAATTATAAAGATAATATGAAATTTTTGAGGGAAATGCTCCAGAGTATAATTGAAAAGCTTTTTGGTACTTTAGTTATAAATATTATGGATAAAGAAATAGATTTAAGTGGTGAATGGGAAGTTATAAGTTTTAGGGATTTAATTTTGAAATTTAGTAATATTGATATAAATGTATATAATACAAAAGAAAAATTGCTTGAAAAAATAGTTTCTGAAAAAATAGAAATAGATAGTGAAGTGCCATTGGAAAATTTGGGTTATGGAAATTTAGTTGATCAGTTATATAAAAAGGTTGCTAGAGCAAATATTATTAAGCCTACTTTTTTGATAGAGCATCCGATAGATTTAAGTCCTTTGGCTAGGGCAAATGATGAGAATAAGGAAATTACTGATCGTTTTCAATTAATTATAAATGGTGCTGAGATTATTAATGCCTATTCTGAGTTAGTTGATCCTCAGGAGCAAAAAAGAAGGTTAGAGCAACAGGCAGCTTTAAAGGCTAATG
>CANQEF010000093.1 GCA_947594675.1 uncultured Bacilli bacterium | reverse complement strand
AAAGCTGATATAAATAATTTAAATAATAACTGGTATGACTATAAAAATCAAAAGTGGGCCAATGCTGTTACAGTATATGAAAATAATATTAAAGACTTATCAGGAAATGGTAATAATGGTGCAGTCCATGGAGCAACAGTTTCTAATGGTGAGGCCTACTTTGATGGAGTAGATGATTATATAGATTGTGGACTAGCTAATTATGATTTTAAAAATAGTTTTTCTGCTAAAATAAGATTTAAAATAAAAAGTTATCCATCAAATGAAGGTTATATTATTGGAAATGCAGAAGCTGCTGGTATTTTCATTGAAGTAAATGCTGATAAAAAATTTTATTTCTTTATTTATGATGGTTCCGGTTATAAAGGTGTAGTGTCTGATACTTTAGAATTAAATAAGTGGTATGAAGTTATCACAACATTTGATGGAATAAATTTGAAATTAGCTATTAATGATGGAGAAAAATTATCAAGGTATCAAAAAGTATTAGATATTGATAGTAATATAAAGCCTTCAACTATGTCATTTCATCTGGGTGAGAATCCACAACCATATAATGTGCATCTTTCACCATCAAACATTTCAGTTTCGTATGTTAGTCTTTATGATAGAACAATTTCTGAAGAAGAAATTACAAGTAATAATATAAAAATAGATAATTTACTTTTAGAGTATGACTTTAAAAATATTAATACTAGGAGTGATTATTTAAATGCTCAATCTGGAGAAGTTATTCCAATCACTGATATTAATACGATGTGGGTGTGGATACCAAGATATTCTTATACCATAAAGAGTGAAGACAAAACAAATTACTATGGAAGAGCAAGTTTTGGAAATAATAATCCTACAAGATTATTACCAGGAGCAATTGATATAAAATTCGTAAGTAATAAAACTGAAGAAGGAAAAGCTCAATATACTGGGAATAAAATAGATAATTACAGAACGAACGATGCCTTTAATTTTGATAATAAAACAAAAGCAGGAATTTGGATAGCTAAGTTTGAATTAACAGGATGCCCAACTAAAGCTAATCAAGCTTGTGTCGATGATGCTTGTGACGTAAGTAGTCTTAGTATCTTACCAAATAAAGTTGCAATAACAAGTCAAACAGTAAGTAGTTTCTTCTTTGCGGCAAGAAGTATGCAAATGCACAATTCAAATGTTTTTGGATTTAATCCATCAATAGGAAATTTGCATATGGTTAAAAATGATGAATGGGGAGCAGTTGCCTATTTATCACAGAGCCGCTATGGTAAATATGGAAATGATGATTATACTGGTATGTATAAGGAAGTATATCAAAATAAATCAGATAAATATATAACAGGAAGTAGTAATGGAACACCAAGTCAAGGAGAATATGCTGATAAACAGTACGAATATAATGATATGACCAATTTACAAAAAGACGATAATGGATATAAGAAAGGATATGCTGGAGTTGGTGCATCAACGACGGGAACTATATATGGAGTTTATGATATGAGTGGGGGAAGTTGTGATTATACAATGGGAGTTTTGCAATTTCCCAATGATCAAAATATACCGATTACTGGAAATAGTATTACATCTAATTCAGGTTTTTCAGGTAAATTATCAGATGGAACAGATTATGAAGGAATAAATTTTTTAATTGATGAAAATGACAACATTATTGAAATAAATAAAAAATATTATGATTTATATACAACTAATGATTCAGTAGTACAACCAAGTACTGCATGCAATAATGGTGTGTGTTATAGTCAAGCGTTGTCCGAAACTTTTAATTGGTATGGTGATACTGCTACATCTATGACTACTGATTCTTCATGGATAAGACGCGGTGATCATCAGGCTGCACCTGGTAATGTTGCTGGTATATTCAGTTTTTACCCACATACTGGTGGTGGTGTTATTATGTATTCTACTCGCTATGTTTTAGTGTAATTTTTAAAAGTTATGTCAATATGATATAATTTTTTTCTTTTGTCTTGACAACTGTTAATACTCTGTATATGATAGATATATACAGTTGAGGTGAGGTATGGAAATTATAATTAGTAATTCTAATGGAGTAGCTATTTATGAACAGATTTGTGAACAAATAAAAAATAAAATTCTGTCCTGTGAATTAAAAGAGAATGAATTACTTCCTTCGATTAGGGCTTTAGCAAGAGATTTACATTGTAGTGTAATAACAACAAAAAAAGCTTATGAAGAATTAGAGAAGGAAGGCTTTGTTGTAATGGTTCCAGGAAAGGGAGTATATGTTGCACAAATAAATAGAGAATTTGCTTTAGAAGAGGAAAAAAGGAAAATAGAAGAATTAATGGAAAAAATTATCTTTATAGCAAAAAATAATAATATAGAGAAAAAAGAATTACAACAGATGTGGGAAATTTTAAGTGAGGAGGCTAAATAGTGGAAAATGTAATTGAAATAAAAAACTTAGAAAAGAAATATGATAAATTTACTTTAAATATACCTAGTTTAGAAATTCGTAAAGGTATGATAACTGGCTTTATAGGAGAAAATGGTGCTGGTAAGACAACGACTATTAAAGCGATTCTTAATATTATAAAAAATTATAGTGGAGAAATAAAAATATTTAATAATGACACAGAAATTAGTAAAGAAAAAGCTAAGGAAGATATTGGAGTAGTTTTAGATGAGGCATTTTTCCCAGAAATACTTACAGCGAAAGATATAAATTCGGTGATGATTGATACTTTTAAAAATTGGGATAAAGAATTATTTTATAAGTATTTAAATGATTTTCAATTACCGGTTGATAAAGAGATAAAAACATTTTCTAAAGGAATGCTTAAAAAATTAGAAATAATTACAGCACTAGCACATCATCCTAAACTATTAATTTTAGATGAACCAACTACAGGACTTGATCCAGTAGCAAGAAGAGAAGTATTAGATTTATTTCAAGAATTTATGCAAGATGAAAATAATAGTATTTTTCTTTCTACTCATATCACAACTGATTTAGAAAAAATAGCTGATTATATAACATTTATTGAAAAAGGTAAAATTCTTTTTACTAAAGATATTAATGAGATATTAGATAATTATGCTATTGTCAAATGTAAAAAAGACGATTTTGATAATATAGATAAAGAGGATATTGTTTGTTACTTCGAAGAAAAATATGATATAGAAGTTTTAATTTCTAATAAAAAAGATTTTAAGAAAAAATATAATTTTGGAACAATTGATAAAATATCTTTAGAAGAATTAATGATTTTAATGATTAAAGGGGTGAAATAATGAGAGGATTAATAAAGAAGGACTTATTAATTTTAAAAAATAGTTTAAAGACTTTTCTGCTTGTATTAATTGTATATGGTTGCATGATTTGTATGGGGACTTTAGATATCTTTTTTCTGCCACCTTTTATAAGTGTGTTATTAATGATTTCTACTTTTAATTATGATAATTATAATAAGTGGGACTTTTATGCATTAACATTACCTGATGGAAGAAAAAATGTTGTAAGAGCTAAATATATAACTACTTTATTGGTAGTAGTAGTTACAATGATATTTGCTTTAGTTATTGGCTTATTATTTTTAAAAAAGGCTGATTACTTAGAATCTTTAACGACATGTTTATCTACCTTTTTAGGAATATCCTTTTTTGAAGGAATTTTATATCCTTTAATATTTAAATATGGAGTAGAAAAAGCTCGTATTGCGATATTTGGTTTGATATTTGGCTTAATAATTATAGGTGGAGTTATTTTTAAATTTGTTGATTTCAGTTTTTTAAATAATTTGGCTTTTCTTGAGAATTATATCAATTATTTAATTTTAATAGTTATCTTTGTTATTTTATTTATATCTTATAAAATTTCGGTTATAATATTTAATAGAAGAGAGTTATAGAAAATGGTTTTATTTGTAAGTGGAAGATGTGATGTTATAGCTTTTTATAGCGATTGGTTTAAGAAAAGGTATGAGGAAGGATTTGTTCATGTTAGAAATCCTTTTAATCCTAAACTGGTTAGTCAAATAAATTTTTCAGATGTTGATTTGATTATGTTTTGTACTAAAAATCCAATTAATATAGTTGATTATTTAGATAAGATAAAACAACCAATCTTATTTCATGTTACTATTACACCTTACAAAGAAGATATAGAGCCTGGAGTAACTAATAAAAAGGAAGTTATTGAATCTGTAAAAGATATTTCTAAAATTATAGGAGTAGATAATGTTTTTGTTAGATATGATCCTATCTTTATAAGTGATAAGTATAATTTAGACTATCATATAAAAGCTTTTTCTAAATTATGTAGTGAGTTAAAGGGGTATGTAAGGACATTTATAATTTCTTTTATGGATGAATATAAAAATGTTAAGAATAATAAAGATATTTTAAAGTATCGAGAAATTACACCATTAGAGTATGAAACAATGGCCAAAAAATTTAATGAAATTGCTTCTTTAAATGGAATAGTTGTACAAACATGTGCTGAAAATTTGGAAGAGTATGGTTTTAAGAAGGGTAAGTGTTTATCGAAAGAATTAGCTTTTAAATTGACTGGTAAGAAAGAAAAAAAGTGGGGTAGTAGGGATTGTGGTTGTGTACAATTAGTTGATATTGGTGTTTATAATAGTTGTAAAAATTTTTGTAGATATTGTTATGCTAATTATGATGAGAGAAGGGTAAATAAAAATTTTTTGATGCATGATGTTAATTCTACTTTTTTGATTGGAAATTTAGAAAATAATGATATAACCCGAGTTTGACAGTTACTTTAAGTCAAAACAAAGAACAAACCGTTATTTTATAAGGGTTTAATGGATT
>CANQEF010000092.1 GCA_947594675.1 uncultured Bacilli bacterium | reverse complement strand
CATGTGATGTCATACCACCACGAACAGTTAAAATACCTTGAGCAGCAACCATTCCTTCGATATCTTCTGGAGTAGTTTCAAGTCTTACAAGAACAACTTTTTCACCTTTGCCGCCAATTCCCTCCTTCTTAGCTTCATCAGCTGTGAAAACAATTTTACCAGTAGCAGCTCCAGGAGATGCAGGTAATCCTTCACCAACAACTTCACCATCTTTTAGAGCATCCTTATTAAATGTTGGATGTAATAATTGATCAAGTGACTTAGCTTCAATTCTTAATACAGCCTCTTCTTCACTAATCATACCTTCATCAACTAAATCGCAAGCAATATTAATTGCAGCTTGAGCTGTTCTTTTACCATTTCTAGTTTGTAAGAAATAAAGCTTTCCTTCTTGAATAGTAAATTCCATATCTTGCATATCACGATAATGATTTTCAAGTTTAGTTGCTAATTCCATAAACTCTTTATAGCATTCAGGTAAATCTTCAGCTAATTTAGTAATTGGTTGTGGCGTACGCACTCCAGCAACAACATCTTCACCTTGAGCATTAATTAAATATTCACCATAAATACCTTTTTCTCCAGTAGATGGATTACGCGTAAAAGCAACACCAGTACCAGAAGTATCTCCCATATTACCAAATACCATTGATTGAACATTAACAGCAGTTCCCCAATCGCCTGGAATATCATTCATACGACGATATACGATAGCTCTTGGGTTGTCCCATGAACGAAATACAGCTTTAACAGCTCCCATTAATTGATCAGTTGGATCTTGTGGAAATTCTTCTCCATTCATGCTTTCTTTATAAACTTTTTTAAATTTAACAACTAATTCTTTTAAATCATCAACTGTAAGTTCTGTATCATATTTTATACCCTTGGTTTCCTTTACTTCATCAATGATTTTTTCAAAATAAGATTTTGGTACTTCCATAACAACATCTGAATACATTTGAATAAATCTTCTATATGAATCATAAGCAAATCTAGGATTACCAGTCTTTTTAGCAAATCCTTCAACAGCCTCATCATTAAGACCTAAATTCAAAATTGTATCCATCATACCAGGCATAGATGCCCTAGCACCACTTCTTACTGATACTAATAATGGATCATTATTATCCCCAAACTTTTTACCTTGAATTTTTTCAATTTCTTTCAAAGCTTCAAATATTTGATCTTCTATTTCTTTAGAAATAGTTTTGCCATCTTTATAATATTCAGTACATGCTTCCGTTGTAACTGTAAATCCTTGAGGTATTGGTAATCCCAAATTAGTCATTTCAGCTAAGTTAGCACCTTTACCACCCAATAAGTTACGCATATCAGCATTTCCTTCTTTAAATAAGTATACGTATTTGTGCATTAATATTCCTCCTCCTAAAATACACTAATATTATAGCAATTCTTTAATACAACGACAAGCGATTTTAAATAAATATTTTTATTTTATTAAAAAAAAGAGGCATTTTAACTACCCCTATTAATATTTACCAATTTATTTAATTACTTTTCTATAAACTCTATTAGCTCTTCTTTAGAAATAAAACCAATTTGTTCCTTTATTACATTATTATCCTTAATCAATTTCAAATTAGGTATACTCATAACTCCATAATTTCTTGCCAAAACTGGAAATTTATCAACATCAACAGATACTATTTTCAAATTTTTATTTTCTAAAGAATACTCTTCCAACAAAGGTCTTAACTGTCTACAAGGACCACACCAAGTAGCATTAAAATCTACTAATACTAACCCTTTTTGAATCAAATCTTTAAATTCTTCCATATTTTGTAATTCAATCATGTTCCTCACTCCTTAAAATTAATACCTATAGTATTAGTTAATTTCTTTTTTTCTATTAAATTTTTAATTGTTTGCTCACTAACAATATCGTATTTTAGCATTAAATTAATAGTATAAACATCTGCTTGCATTGTAGTTAAATTATTATCAAGATTATATATTTCCTCAATACAATTATTAATTTTTTCTGTTTGTTTAGATATAATTGGTGTTTTCTCTAGCATCATAGGAATCAATTTACTTTCTTTAAAAATAGTTTCTTCCTTAAATGGGACTAATAATACTAATAAAACTATAAATATTATTAAATATCCTGTTATAAAAGAAATTAAAGCTCCTAGTAACTTACTAGGTAATAATAAAACTATAGTCAAATCAACAAGTCTTTCAATAACTCCTGAAATTTTAAGCATAAAAACATATATTCCTATTAATAATGAAAATATAATTACAAAAGCTGTTAATTGATAAACGATTATATTTGCCGATTGCAATCCATCTAGACTTCCACTATAATTAAAAAATGGCAAATGCTCACAAAAAAAACTTCCAACTGGTTTCATCAAATAAAAAGAAATTATAAATACTAAGACTATTCCAACTAACGAGAAAGCCTCTTTTATTGCTCCCTTTTTAAAACCCATTATTAAACACATAATCAATACTAAGATCATTCCTACATCTAAAACTGACACTCAATCACCTCTATTTTCATTATAACTTATTTATTTAAAATATGCTATAATAAATTTGAATGTTTAATTTTTAATAAGAAATACAAAAAGGAGGAAATATAAATGAATGTTGTAATAAGAGTAAATAATGAAATAAAAGAAAAAATGATAGAATATTATAAGGATAAAAAAAGAGATAAGGTTATTCCTTATGTTGTATTCCAAGCTCAAGATGAAGATACCGTAATAACCATGTATGAATCAGGAAAAGTTATGTTTCAAGGAGTAAGTGCTGATGTTGATGCTGCTATGTGGGGAGTAGCCCTAGAAAATACAAAAGAAAAAAAAGAAGAAAAAAAGAAAATAGAGGCTAAATATTATAATTGTACAAGTGTTGGATCAGATGAAGTTGGTACTGGTGATTATTTTGGCCCTATCATTGTTACAGCTTGCTATGTAAAAAAAGAAGATATCCCTTATTTAGAAAAACTAGGAGTCGGTGACTCTAAAAAAATAGATGATAATAAAATATTAAAAATTGCTCCAGAGATAGCTAGTAAAATCAAACATAGAAGTATGATTCTTACTAATAAAGAATATAATGAAAAATATAGTAAAGATTTAAATATGAATAAAATAAAATCAATCATGCATAACAAAGTATTATATCAGTTAATTACAGAAGAAAAATTGCAATATGATTATATTATTGTTGATGAATTTGCAAGAGAAACAAGATATTATGAATACTTAAATGGTATAAAAGATATTCAAAGAGGTATTACTTTTATGACTAAAGCTGAAGATAAAAACTTAGCCGTAGGTGCTGCATCAATTATAAGTAGATATCTATTTTTAAAAGAATATGATAAATTATGTGACTCCTTGCATATGCCATTACCTAAAGGAGCAGGAGCTGATGTAGATAAAATTGGAGAAGAAATAGTAGAAAAATTTGGAGAAGAAAAATTAAAAGAAATAGCTAAATTTAATTTTAAAAATACCGATAGAATTCTACATACCATGATATTTTAATTAATTAAGAAAATAACTTATTCTAAACTTAAAAAATTGCAGAGACTCTCTACAATTTTTTTGTTTATAAGTTATAAGGTAAAAACTACTGTAGAAATGTTTTGATAACCACTTCCACAAAACAATTCAATGAAAAAAACTATGAATTTTTACTCATAGCTTTAAAAAAATTATAATTCATCTACTAATTAAGGAGTGAAGACGGCACGAGAAGAGCCATCATCGTTAGCAGCACCATAGCTTCGTCCTGCACGAAATACTCCAGTAGCACCTGTGTGAGCATAGTGTCCACCCCGAATAACCCATGGAGCAGTGCGATAAGGAAAATAGCTTGAGTTTCCATACCATCCAAAGTAATCACTACTTAATCCAAATGTTTCGGAAAAAGCATGTCCATAACATACTCCTCCATTACATGCTTGATTGGCTTTAACTGTTAAGTAATTAGAATCAGTCGGACTAGCACTCTTATACATATTATAATATTTAGAATTTTCTCCTCCAAAGAAATTTATTCCTTCATATTCACTTCCATCTGCTAATTTACCTGAAAAGCCTGAATTATATTGATTCGTATTTCCTGACATTGGTATTGTATCATCATCAGAATAAGCAAGGACTCCCATTACGTATTCATATCCTCCTCCTACCATATCGTAAACTCCATAGATGGTTCCCGTTGTGGAGGCTCCAGGTCCAGCACTCCCTTTTCCTGTACCTAAATCTTTCATATCATTGTATACATATTGCGTTCCTAAAACTGCTCCTTCACTTGTTGTCCCATTACTACTTCCTGTTATGTATCCTGAAGATTTATTTTGATATATCTCTTTATTTTTTCCAGAATAATTAGTGTTTCCATATTTACCATAACGACTCTGCGATAAATAGACAACCGCTCCCCACTCATCATTTTTCATCATGTGTAAATCACCACTACTTGTAAAGCCATAAGTATTAGCGTTATTTAATTGCATACTTCTATATATATAGAATAAACTACTTACTATTTGCTTTCTTATAGAAGTAATTCCAGGTTTTATGCTAACACTACTTACATTGCATCCCTCATTTATACAAGATGCATAAAGACTTCCTGTCGTTTCAAACTTGCCAACCCAAATTCCACTTCTTGCCTCGCCTCCAAAGTTAAACGCATCATTCGTTCGCCATCCACTTGGATTTGTTCCTGTATATTTGGCATTTCCATTGTCGTTTACGTCTTTTCCTATAAACTTAACGTCTATTTCTCCAGGTAACTCTCTTGTAGGATTAAGATTATCTTTATCTCTGTATGTTGCCTTGCCATAATAATCAGTTGATAGCATCTCTTTTTTGATTGTATATGAATATCTTGGTATCCATAC
>CANQEF010000091.1 GCA_947594675.1 uncultured Bacilli bacterium | reverse complement strand
TTTGCACTTGAGTTTTCGAATTTTTAAACTGCGTAACGTTAGTAATGTATTTTATTTATGTTATTTTTGTATTATAATATTAGTGATAGAAGAATTTACTTTATTTATAAAGAAAAAAATTTTAAAAAGGGTGATTTTGAAAAAAATTACGCACTTTTTTATGCTTTAAACACTTGTAAATTCAAGGAAAAGCATCAAAAACTGATAAATTCAGGATTATAACAACCAAAAAAAAGCAACTAGAATAAATTCTTAATGCTTTATCTTTTATTATAAATAACAGGATGAAGATGATTCAAACTTTTTAGATAAGTATATTCAAGTCTGCCTAGATTAGACTTTGCAACTTTGTTCTTTGCAGTGTGAATCATTGAGTGTAGAAATTCTTCATTATCTTCATAATAGCTATCCTCATCACTTAAACCATCACCACATAAAGTAATAATAAAATCTTTATTTTCCATACAAGCTTTATTTATTATTAATTCTGTTGCATTTTTTGGCATAAATCCTATAAAAAGAGAAACATTTGAAACATTTGTCTTTACTGTAAATTTATCTTTTTTTAAAATTAAATTATTAAATTTGCCTTCTTTAATTAAACGAGGATCATATACGGTAATAGTACCTTTTTTTTGCTTTAATGCAATTATCTTAGAAAGTGATGGTATAATGCCTCCTCCTATTTCAACAATATTTTTTTCTAAACCAAAAGTTTTTTCTATTAAATTAGTAAATTGTAAGTAGGCATTGTCTTCATCCTTTATTAATTCTAGTTCTGTTAATATTTGTCTTAAAATATCTGGCATATTTTCTTGTGGTGCAGATAAATCTACATCTTTAAGATATAGTAATTCAAATTCATCATAATATTTAGAATATTTATTTATAAAATTTAAAAATTGTTCTTGTAAATGCATCTAAATCTCTTCTCTTTTCTTTTATTGTTTATAGTCAAAATAGAAATCTAATATTCTGACTTGGTCGCCTTCTTTAGCTCCCATTTTTTCTAATTTATCATCAATTCCCATTCGACGCAATTTTTTAGCGAATCTATAAATAGCTTCATCAGAAGTAAATTTAGTCATTTTGAAAATTCTTTCTACTTCTTTACCAGAAATAACCCAAACATCATCTTCTTTTGTTATAGTATATGGCTCTTCTTTTTGGAATTTGTAAAGAATATGACTTTCAATTTCGTTGTCATTATATAAAGGTTCTTGTTGAATTTTTGATAATCGCTCAGCTAAATAATCAACTACTTTTTGTAGACCTGTGTTAGTTGCAGCACTAACTTCAAAAATTTCTGTAGATACCTTTTCTTTAAACTTTGAAAGATTATCTTTTGCTTGAGGTAAATCCATTTTATTAGCAATAATAATTTGAGGCTTTTTCATTAATTTTTCATCAAAGGATGCTAATTCTTTATTAATAGTTAAATAATCATCATAAGGATTTCTTCCTTCACTACCACTCATATCTATTACATGAGCAATTAAACTTGTTCTTTCAATGTGACGGAGAAATTTATCACCTAAGCCTTCACCTTTACTTGCTCCTTCAATTAATCCGGGCAAATCAGCCATAACAAAGCTTGTCCCATTAGTTGCTTTTACTACACCTAAATTAGGATTCAATGTTGTAAAATGGTAGGCAGCTATTTTAGGTTTGGATCTTGATACACAGGAAATAATTGTACTTTTGCCAACACTTGGTAAACCGACTAAGCCAACATCAGCTAACATCTTTACTTCTACTTTTAAATTTTTCTTTTCGCCTTCTTCACCTTTTTCAGAATAATTTGGGGCAGTATTAGTTTGCGTTTTAAAGGCAGTGTTACCTCTTCCGCCACGCCCACCTTCGGCAATAACAGCTGTTGCATCTTTTTTTGATAAATCAGCTATTATTAAGTTGGTATCTAAGTCTGTCACAACCGTTCCTAAAGGTACTTTAATTATTAAGTCAGGAGCATGTGCACCATGTTGATTTTTTCCACGACCATTTTCTCCCTTTTGACCTTTTATAGTTTTTTGATAACGTAAATCAAGTAAAGTGTGAAGTCCTTCATCAACTTTAAAAATTATGCTAGCACCATGTCCACCATTACCACCATATGGTCCACCCATAGGAATATATTTTTCACGTCTGAAAGCAGTGCAACCATCACCACCTGCTCCTGCCTCTACTTTTATTTCAACTTCATCAACAAACATATTAGATTCTCCTTTCTATTATTCTTTAATTAATTTTTATTATTAATATTTATTAATTTTTTTTAAGTTTTTTTGATATCTTTTCAAGCCATTATTGTTAGCTGTTTTATATAAATTAGAAATTTTATCAAAAATTATAGTTGGATCTATTGTAGTAAAATTTTGATATCCAAATTTATGAATATTCAAATCTTTATAATAAGTAGTCTGTAATAAATATTCTAATTCTTGTAATTGTTCTTTTTTAAAAAAAGTTTCTAAAATATTAATATTATTATTTATAGAGCAGTCATCAATAAAGTGTCTATATTTATCTATGAATTCATCAATAATAAAAGTATAACCATAATAGTAAGAAAATTTATTAGTACGTCCAAAAATAGTGTCTATTCTTTTTAAGTCTTCTTTAGCATGTTTTTCTGTCCTCAATTCATTTAACATTGTATAGGCATAACAATTATTTTTAGCTTTAGAATCTAATCCTATATTTAATAAATCAGCCTCTACTGCATGTCTTACTTCATGGAGAAGTAAACTATCAATATTGAGATTTTTATTTTGTATTTCTATCAAAGGAATTCTGACAATTCGAATTGGAGTATCACCATTTAAAAAAGAGGCACACGCAGCAGGATAGGTTAAAAATTGGTATAGCTCTTCTTTTCTAACAGTTGTATTAATCATACTATAAATACTGTATTGCATATTATCCATAAAATTACTTTTTAATAATAACTTATTATTATATCTGTTCTTAATTATATCTATCTTTTTTAATAGGTCATCAATTTTTTTAGGATTAGTTAAAGAAGGAATTCCTATATTAGAGCATTTTGTTAAATAGTCATTTTGAATTTTTTTAATGTCATTCGAAACAGTAATATTGATATTATCAATTCCTTGCATTTTGGAAAAAGATGAGTAGCTTGAAAAAGGAAGAGTAATTATATCTTTTAAATACTTATAATAATCTTTTTTATTAATATTAAGATAATTACATATTAACTCAAAAATGGCATTATTACATTTGTCAATCATTTCGTCTTTTAACTTAATATAGTCTTCACAATATTTTATAAAATATTCATTATTAAGAATCTCTGAATTCTGAGCATATTTTTTTATAAATGCATATTCAACATCAGGCAAAGAATTTATAATATATATAGTATCTTGTAGACGTTTATGTATTAAATATTTATATTTTTTTCCATAATCTTCAATATACATTTTTTCTAAAAGAGGTAGGTTATTTTCTAAAACTTCCTCACAATTGAGTATATTTTTTATTGTATTATTCATGTTTTTCTCCTAAGATTTTTTAAGGACAAATAATTTGTAAATATACTTATTGTAGAAAAGTTTTTATTTTGCATAGTTTATGATAGTTATTATATTTACATATTTGTCCTACATACTTTCTTATTTTCTATTAGTTATGTTGTATTTATATCTAATGTCTTTAAACATTTAGAAGAAAAGTTATAAATAAAAAGAGCCAAAATGGTTCTTTAATTATTCTCCTACTGGATACACTGAAGCTTGTTTTTTATCTCTTCCCAAACGTTCAAATTTTAAGATTCCATCAATCGTAGTATAAAGACTATCATCATTACCACGACGTACATTTGTACCTGGAAAAATCTTAGTACCACGTTGACGATATATAATTGAACCAGCTGTTATAAATTCTCCATCAGCTGCTTTTGCTCCTAATCTACGTCCGATAGAATCACGACCATTAGATGTTGAACCTTGACCTTTATGATGAGCAAATAATTGGATATCTAATTTCAATAATTTCATAATTCTCCTCCTTACATTACTTTAATGTTTTTCTTATAATTTTTTTCTAATTCTCTTAGAAGATTAACCATATTATCAAGTAAAATTTGGGTGGTATTATCAGTTTTTAGAATAGTTATTTTCATACCATCTTCATTTACTTCATAAACTAGACATTCTTTATCCAAAGATAAAAGACCATTTATAGTTGTAGTTACTATACTACTTACAGCACTACACACAATATCTTTTCCTAAAGGTGCATACATAGCATGACCTAAAATGGATATTTCTTTATAATTTGTTTTGTCTTTCTCTATTATTACTTTAATCATACTTAAGCATTGATTTTTGTAATTTTGATTTTTGTATATGGTTGTCTATGTCCTTGTTTCTTACGGTTAGATCTGTCTTTACTTTTGTACTTAAAAACAGTTATTTTTCTTTGTTTTCCGTTTTTAATTACTTCACCTTCAACGGTAACATTAGTAAGATAAGGGTTTCCTATTTTACTGTCTAACATTAATACTTGATCAAAAGATATTTTATCTCCAGTTTCAGCATTTAATTTTTCAACAAAAATTTCGCTGCCTTCAGAAACATAATATTGCTTTCCACCAACTTTAATTACTGCATTCATCAATATACCTCCTTTTATAAAACTTAAGACTCGCTCTTAAGGTACAAATTCTTGTTTTTACCTTTTCAATGCGGTTTGAGCATGAGGCGTCAAACAACTAGATTATAGCATACTTTTTTAATATAAGTCAAATTTTTTATTACACAAAAAATTTCATATTTTGTTAAAAATTTAAGATTTTATGCTATTGCTTTTTAAAAGCATAAATAAAAAACAAGATTTTGTAAAAAAGGCAAAAAGACCCCTTACCCCATA
>CANQEF010000090.1 GCA_947594675.1 uncultured Bacilli bacterium | reverse complement strand
CAAAAAATCCATTAAACCCTTATAAAATAACGGTTTGTTCTTTGTTTTGACTTAAAGTAACTGTCAAACTCGGGAAGCCTAATTTCAACAAAAATTAAACTTTTTATATTTCATCAACTGTCAAACTCGGGAAGGATAATTTTTTTTTGCCAAATTGAGCAAATTGTGGTATAATAAGCCGTATTAAAAAGAACTATTAAAAAGGGGCCCTTAAAATGGATTTTTATATTAATGAACAAAAATATTCTTTTACAAGTGATGAATTAGATGACATGTATGTTTCTGAAGGAAATGAGGCTACTATTTATCGTTTAGGACCTAAAGCCTTAAAGATATATAAACGCTTTTCTAATAAATATCGTCTTAATCATGAGACAGCTGCCTATTTACAAAAACTTTCAACTAATAGAATTCTTTTACCTGAAGAATTAATTTATAAACCAATAAAAGATGAAGAAACCAATAAATACCTAAAGAAATTCTCAGGATATACGACACTATTTAAAAACTCTTATTCGTTAAAATTACTATCTAAAATGCCTTTAACTAATTTTGCTAGTGAAGTAAACTTAATCTCAAAAGATATTGATTTTTTATCAGAAAATAATATTTCCATCTGTGACTTAACATTTGATAATACTATATATGATGGTAAAATAAATATTTGCGATCCCGGAAGTTACATTATAGACTATAAACATTCTAAACAATTTATAAGTATATTAAATAAAATGAATCTAAATTATTATTTGTGTATAGAATTACTCGGAAATATCATTTCGTTAACAAAAAACCAAAAAGAAAAGCTTTATGATTTTATAGATTCTTATTATTTAACAGAAGAATTGCAAAATAGTTTATCATCTACTAAATCAGTTGAAACATATGTAAAGGAAATTGTTAAATAGGAGTGATTAAAATGATTTGTTTAATTGGAAATAAAAAAGAAAGATTAAATCCTAGTTACATGAAATACTCTGAAGAAATATCACTTCATCCTGGAACAACTTCTGATGTTTATCTAATAAAAGGAAAAGCATATAAACTATACAGACTACCCTATAGTTATGAACCAATTAGTAAAAGCTTAATTGTAAAGATGCAAAATATATCCACAAAGAGAATTATTCTACCAGAAGAACCAATCTTAAATAAGAAACACCACCTAATAGGTACAATTTCTCCCTATATAAAAGATTTAGGCATAGATAATCTTTTAGCCTTGAATAGGCACCAATTTATTACAGAAATAAATAATTTAATAGAAGATAGTATTACTCTAGGTAGTAAAAAAATTATTATAAATGACTTATTTATAAACAATTTTGTTTTTAATAATGGTATGTATTTTATAGATATAGGGAAATTCTATGAAACAAACAAAAATGAAAATATAGCTATTTCTGATAATTTAGATAGATTAAATGAGTTTTTAATAGAAAGATTCCTTATACCATTAGTTTCAAAATATTCAACTGATAAATCTAAAAGTATTAATCAATTAAAAAAAGATTTTTATACAGAATTAAGAAATAATTCAATTATGGAAATACTAAAGAAAGATTTTTCAGAAGAAAATGTAAAAGAATATTTAAAAAAAAGGGCAGGGATAAAATAATGGATATTAAAGAAATACTAGCTTTACTAAGCAGTTCTATATTTATTTTTGGTCCAGCATTATACGCCAATCAAGATATACTTAAACGCAAAAAATGGTTAAATATATATAACAATAATCACTTGATAGCACCAAACATTATCAAACCAAAATTTTACTTTGGAGACATTAACTATAAAGAAAAAGAAGTTTTAAAACCCCTCATAGAAGTTTTAAAAAATAATGTCTCTACTAATGATTTAGCTAATGTTTATGAAAATATGAAAACCTTACTTGTTATTAAAGAAAAATACTCTATCTTTAATAGTGTATTAGGAACATATGGTCCCATGGAAAATATTTTAACCTATAGTAAACAAAATGCTTTAAGTCATGAATTTATTCACATGGCCTCATCAGAATATGATTTAAATACCGATATTTCATATTGTGGATTTAGCCAGTATTTAACAGATACAGCCCATATTGGATATAGCCTTAATGAAGGATATACAGAGTTACTAAATAATCGTTATTATTTAAAAAATCAAAAACCCAAGAAATATAAATCTCTTAGTGAAATAGCTCTTTTAATGGAAAAAATAATAACTGAAGAAGAAATGATTCATTTGTTTTTTTCTCACAATTTACCAGGATTAATAGAAAAGCTAAGTAACTATACAGATGAAGAAAATGCTACAAATTTAATTTTTAACATTGATAAATATGAAACTTTTTATAATGCCTTTAGTCCTTTTGCTATCATTTTTTTAGCCAAAATTGAATTCACATTATATAATTTATATTGTGAAAAAACAAATGACCCAGTAAAAATAAAAGAATTTGAAAATATAATTAATCAAAATAAACTATTTTCTTTAATTTTTTCTCTAAGTAGAAAAGAAATATCTAAAAAAGACTTTACCGATATTTTAAAAGAAGATAATACCAAACAAAAATCACTTCACAAATAATATTGTAAAAAATAAAAAATTATAGTAAACTAAAGAAGTTTATGAGGTGATATCATGATACAAGTAAATAATGTTAGTTTAACTTTTGGGAAAAGAACACTTTTTGAAGACGTCAATATTAAATTTACTGAAGGAAATTGCTATGGAATTATTGGAGCTAATGGCACGGGAAAATCAACTTTTTTAAAATTATTAAATGGTGAAATTGAAACAACTACTGGTGAAATAACTATTAGCAAAAATCAAAGAATATCAATTTTGCGACAAGATCATTATGAATATGATAATAAAAATGTTTTAGAAGTAGTCATTATGGGAAATACAAAGCTTTATGAAATAATGCAAGAAAAAAATAGAATGTATGAACAAACTGAATTTACTGAAGAAGATGGCATGAAACTAGCCAATTTAGAGGCAGAATTCATAGAATTAGACGGATGGAATGCATCTACTGAGGCAGCTAATTTACTTAATAATTTGGGCATAGGTTCTGAAAAACACTCTCAAAAAATGCAAGATTTGCCAGTTAAAGAACGCATTAAAGTATTATTAGCACAAGCTCTTTTTGGAAATCCTGATATTTTACTTTTAGATGAACCAACAAATTCGTTAGATTTGGAAGCTATTAAGTGGTTAGAAGAATTTTTAATAAATTTCAACAATACTATTATCATTGTCTCTCATGACCGTCATTTTTTAAATAAAGTTTGCACACATATAGTCGATATAGATTACGGAAAAATAAAGCTCTATATTGGTAATTATGACTTTTGGTATGAATCAAGTCAATTACTACAAAAACAAATGCGTGAAACTAATAAAAAGAAAGAAGAAAAAATAAAAGAATTACAATCCTTTATAGCGAGATTCCAAGCTAATGCCTCTAAAAGTAAGCAAGCAACTTCTCGAAAAAAAATGTTAGAAAAAATTCAATTAGATGAAATAATTCCCTCATCTAGAAAATATCCCTATATAGATTTTAAGATAGAAAAACCAAGTGGTAAGGAAATATTAAAAGTAGAAAATCTAACCAAAATTGTAGATGGCAAAAAAATTTTTGACAAAGTATCATTTACAATTCTAAAAGGAGATAAAGTTGCTATTTTAGCAGATGATGATATGATTAAAACGACACTTTTTAATATTTTATCTGGCAAGGAAAAATATGATAAAGGTACTATTGAGTGGGGTAAAACTATTAATATTGGTTACCTGCCTCAAGATAATACAGCTTACTTTAACAATGACAAAAATATTATGGAATGGATTGGCTCTTTTCACGATATCAAAGATGAAACCATTCTTCGTGGCTTTTTAGGACGCATGCTTTTTACAAAAGAAGATGTATTTAAAAAAGTAAATATTTTATCAGGAGGAGAAAAAGCACGTTGTATGTTATCAAAAATAATGCTAGAAGAACCTAATTTTCTTATCCTTGATGAACCAACTAATCACCTAGATCTTGAAAGTATCACGTCTTTAAACAAAGGCCTTTTAAATTTTGAAGGAGAAATTTTATTTACGTCACGAGATTATGAATTAAATAGTACTGTTGCTAATCGTATAATTGAAATAAAATCAGATGGCAAAATAATTGATAGAAGTATTCCTTATGAAGAATACATAGAAAAAAAGTAGATTAGCTACTTTTTTCGTTTATAAGGAATTTTCTAAAAAGTAAATAGCTGAATTTATTAGCTGCTTTTAAGTTTACAAAATATCCTACTTAAAAGAAATACATCATTGCCAATTAAAAATGTTAGAGAATTTAAATAGAGCCTAAACCTCTTTCACATCTATTTCCATAACTATCAATTAATTTTCCATTTTCTCGTATACAAATAATTTCACAATTATTAGGACACTTTCCACAATTTACAGCTGTTGTTACAAATTCTTTTTCCACAACATCAAAATTAAAATCAACTTCCTTATTATTTTTAGCCAAAATAGCAACCCCTAAAGCTCCCATTAAATGTCCATTACTATCTGTAATAATATCAGTTTTTAAAATTTTTTCAAAAGCTTTTTTTACACCAATATTTTTTGAAACACCACCCTGAAAAATAATAGGGCTTTCTATTTTTTTACCTCTTGCCACATTATTTAGGTAATTATTTGCTACACTTTCACATAACCCAGCAATAATATCTTCCTTACTACTACCTGTTTGTAATTTATGGACCAAATCACTTTCAGCAAATACCGTACATCTAGCAGCAATAGGAGTTGGCTTTTTACTAGTCAAGGCAATCTTTCCAAAATCTTCCACACTAATTCCCAATCGTTTAGCTTGACTAGATAAAAAAGCTCCTGTTCCGGCTGCACATAGTGTATTCATAGCATAATCAATTACTACACCATCTTTAATTAAAATTATTTTAGAATCTTGACCCCCAATCTCAATAATAGTTTTAACATTAGGATAAGTAGATAAAGTACCAA
>CANQEF010000089.1 GCA_947594675.1 uncultured Bacilli bacterium | reverse complement strand
GTTATTGATAATTTATTGTATCGTAATAAATTAGGAAAGAAAATTGATTTACTACTAGGGGGAGATTTATCCAATCAACTGGGAATTACCAGTTATGCTGTACGAAATTTTCCTTATCCTTTTTTAGGAATGTACAGTGCATGTGCAACATTCTTGGAAAGTATGATTGTGGGGAGTCATTTGATTGAATATGGAACCATTCATAATGCTTTACTAATAACAAGTAGTCATAATTTGAATGCCGAAAGACAATTTCGTTTTCCTATTGAATATGGTGCTCCTCGTGCTTCTACAACAACTTTTACGGCAACTGGAGCCGTTGGAGCCATTCTTACCAATGAAAAAACAAGCATTAAAGTAGAATCTGCTACGATGGGAAAAATAGAAGATTATGACCAAAAAGATGCTACACATATGGGTGCTGTTATGACTCCCGCTGCTGCAAGTGTATTAATGGACCACTTAAAAGACTTAAAAAGAAGCGTTGATGATTATGACTTAATCGTCACTGGAGATTTAGGGGCTATTGGAAAAGAAATCTTTCAAGAATTTTTAAAAGTCAATTATGGAATAAAACTAAAAAATCATATGGATGCAGGTTGTGAAATCTTTTTAAAAAGCCAAGAAGTCTATTCGGGTTCTTCTGGACCTGTTACTTTACCAATGGTCCTCTTTAATAAAATTTTAAAAAATAAAAAATATCAAAAAATATTATTAATTGCCACAGGTTCTTTACATTCTAAAGATACGACGAATCAAAAAAAATCAATTCCTAGTATTGCCCATGCCGTAAGTTTGGAGGTTATATCATGAATTTTCTAGGCGCATTTCTTTTTGCAGGATTCTTTTGTTTACTTGCCCAAATTCTATTAGACAATACGAAATTAACGCCAGGGCATGTCACCAGTATTTTTACCGTATTAGGTGTTGTTTTAGCTTTCTTCGGTTTGTATGAAAAATTTGTCTCTTTTGCTGGAGCAGGAGCAACAACCATTATCTCCAACTTTGGCTATATGCTTTATAAAGGAGCCTACTTAGGCTTTCTAGAAGATGGCATTCTTGGTTTATTTTCTGGTTTACTACAATATAGTTCTTGTGCTATAACCGGAGCCGTTCTTTTTTCTTTCGTTCTAACTTTACTTTTTAAACCAAAAGATTAAATTGTAGCAATACAATTTTTTTTATGTAAACTTCTCGTAGTGATAGGAAAATCAATTGCTTGAGAAGAAAAGGGCATGTTATAATAAAAACGTAAAAAGAAGGTAGACGAAAATGAAAAAAGAAAGTTTTAATTATGATAACATTAAAATAAATGAAGAAGAACTTTCTATTACCAAAATAGGAGAAATTGTCGATGAAGAACAAAGTAATACTTTTGTACTTGTTCTATTTGGTCTTATTTTAGTATTTATTTTCCTTTTGCCTGTCATTGTGAAGTTATTTGAAGCCATGGATGGTCTATTTGATTTATATTTTACCATCTTCCGTTTTTATGGTAGGTTTACTCTTTTTGCAGGAATTGATGTGATTACAAAACTTTATCATTTAGTTTCTATGCTTTTATTAGGAATTTTATCCGGTTTCCAAGCCAATGGCATTATTTATCATATAGCCGACACAATCAATTAACCTAATATTGCAAGTGAAATCATCTATTTTTATTTTAGCACTATTATTAGGAACAAATTTTGGTTCAGTAGTCATTATTGTTTTACCAGCGGCACTTTGAGGGATTTCATCAAGAGCTCTTTTTTGTTCATATTCATCATTAATGTTTGGTACAATTAATGTTTCTACCATACGTTTAATAAAAGTTGATTTACCAGATCTAACTGCGCCTACGACACCTAAGTAAATATCGCCACCACTTCTTTTAGCGATGTTTTTTATAATTTCTATTTTTTCCATATAATTTCTCCTTATACAGTAAATGTTTATGATAGAAACTATAAAAAAAGAACTAAATTGTTCTTTAATTAAAACATTTTGTCAATATCTTTAGGAACTTTGTCGTTTATTATGGTACTGATAATTTTATCTTCTTTTTCTTTAGATACTTCTTTGCCTGTCATGGTTGATATATCTTTTATTACTTCACGAAGTGTTTTTTCATCTTTCATATTGGAATCTTGTAATTTTTTAGCTAAGCTCATAATAGTATTTTTATCAATGTTTGTTTTCTTTTCGATTCTATTAAAAAGGTTATCTGTAAACATAAATACCTCCTAATAGATTATATGTTTTTTTAACAATTTTGTTTAAAACTATTTATCTTTTCTTAGAGCATTACATTTTTTTTTGAATTCTTCTAAGGTAATTAAGCCTTTATCTAGACGTTCTTGTAGCATGGATAAAGATTTATTGCGCATTTCTTCACGATTAGTAGGATTAGCATAATTAATTGTTTTAATATCCTCGACAAAGGGATTTTTTTTATTTAATTTTAATTTATCGTTTTGTTCTTTTAAGTGATTAAATTTTTTTTCAAAATTGGTATTTTGATTAAACGCATCATTATTTTTACTAATTATCATAATCATCCTCATTTCTGTTTTTAAATTGTAAAACTATGGGAGTACCTGTAAAATCAAAATTTTCTCTTATTTTATTTTCTAAATATCTTTCATAGGAAAAGTGAATTAATCCTTTTGAATTTACTCGAAAGGTGAATTTGGGAGGTTTTATACCGGTTTGTGAAGTAAAGTAAATTTTTAGTCTTTTTCCTTTATAAGATGGTGGCTGATTTAGAGCGACAGCGTCCATTATTACTTCATTGATAAGACTTGTTTTAATTTCTTTTTTTATATTTTCAGCAACTTTTAATACTTCTGGCATAAGTGTGTGAATTCTTTTCTTAGTTAAAGCTGATAGATATACAATGGGGGCATATGGAGCAAATTGAAATTCAGCTTTCATTAATTTATCAAATTCTTGGATACTAGTATCTTTTACTGTATCCCATTTATTGATAACGAAGATTAAACCTTTTCCTCTTTCAATTGCATATCCCGCTATGTGTTTATCATGTTCTTTAATACCTTCTTCAGCATTTATTACTACTAAACAAATATCACTTCTGTCAATGGCTTTTAGCGAACGAATTAAACTATATTTTTCTACTGATTCAAAAACTTTTCCTTTTTTACGCATTCCAGCTGTATCAATTAGTATATATTCTTCGTTATTATATTTTAAGACGGAGTCAACTGAGTCTCTTGTTGTTCCAGCTATATTTGAAGTTACAACACGATTTTCATTTAAAAGAGCATTCATAAGTGAACTTTTGCCAACATTGGGTCTTCCTATAATACAAAATTTTAAGCGTTCATCGGGAGTTTGCTCAAATTCATTAAATGACATGGTAATGGTATCCATTAATTCAATATAGCCTATATTGTGAATACTACTTATTGGTATATAAGTATCAAAGCCTAATTCATAAAAATCGTAAATATTATTTTGAGCATTTTTTATATCCATCTTATTAATAGCGACTACTACTTTTTTATTTGATTTTCTAAGAATATCTCTAACTAGTAAATCATTATTAGTTAATCCTTCATTACCATCAACGATGAAAACTACTACATCGGCTTCTTTAATCGCTATTTCTGCTTGTATTTTTATCTCTTCATTGAAATTATTTTTAGAAGTATCTATTCCTCCGGTATCTATTAGATAGAATTTTTTATTGTTATAGATTGTTTCTTGATAAATTCTATCTCTAGTAACTCCTGGTGTATTTTCAATAATAGAAATTTTTTTACCAACTATTTTATTGAAAAGAGTACTTTTTCCAACATTTGGTCTACCAACTAAAGCAACTGTAGGTATAGGCATAATATCTCCTCCGATAGGCTTATTGTAACAAATTTCTGTAAAAAAGTCTATTAATGTAAAAGATTAAGAAATAAAAAAGTGTCCAATAAAAAATAAAATTTTTGTGAAATTAGCACTTTTATTTTTAGAGTGTGCTATAATCATAGTAAGGATGGTGTTAGTTTATGGAAAAGAAAGATAATTTATCTTTATTTTATAATCCTGATAAAATTACTACTTTTATTATTGGATTGATACTTCTTATTATTATACTTAGCCAATCTTTTGCGGTTAATAATAATTTAGGGGCTTTGGAAATATTTAGAAATATACTTAATCACAATAGTATTTATGTATTGATGCTTTTATATTTTGTATCTTTAAAAACTTATATAGGAAAAAAATACTTTAATTATTTAAATAGTGTAGTAATATTTATTTATTTTGTTAATGTGGTTACTTCATTACTTACAATATTTCATGCTTTTGATTTAGGCAGTTTACTTTCATTTGCTTTGAATTTTATATTATTTCTTTATTTATTTCATGTTTTTTTTAGAGGTACTAGGATATGGGAAGATTTTAAATTAAAGAAATCACCTTTTAATGAGTTAAATAATGATTGGTATTTTTCAGTTATTGTTATTATTTCAGTTATGCTTTTAGCAGTTAATTTGATTTCTACAACGACGTTTGATGGTACTATCGTTGCATTACTTGATTGTTTATATATAGTTTTATTTACTAGATATATATTTTTGTATAGAGATTATTTGGATAGTGAAAAAATTGATATTAAAAATGAAGGGAATTTGGATGAGGTTAAAGCTAAAATTAGTGATGTAGTTGATGATATAAGTGATTCTTTAAATGATATAGCTAGTGATGTAAGTGATACTTTTAACAAATTTGTTGATGATAATCATATAGATGAAAAAATTGATAAAGCAAAAGAAAAAATAAGGGAAGTTAAAGATGAAGTTTCAAAGGAAGTTGCAAAAAATAAGGAAAAAAATGTAGAGGATAAAAAAGAGTCTAAAAGAAGAGGACGTCCTAAAAAGGAGGATAAGTAATTATGAGTATGTTTGATGAGATACATGAGCAAAAAAAAGATTTACCTAGAGTTAGTAATATTACTAAGCAGGTTAGCTCATATCCTTATAATTTGTATCAAATATTAGCTTTTGTTATCTTTTTTATAAGTTTTGTAATGGG
>CANQEF010000088.1 GCA_947594675.1 uncultured Bacilli bacterium | reverse complement strand
GTATACTAAAGAAACTTTAGGAGTAGGTGATGCCTCTTTAGGTAATGTAACAATGAATAATGCTAGTGCTATAATAGCTGTTCAAAAATCAAATGCTGTTCCACTAGAAAATGTAAGAGCGAATCTTTATGAATTTGTAGAAGACTGTGGAAGAATTCTTTTAGATATGATAGCAACTAACTATGGTGTTAGACCTGTTGTAATAGAAAATAATGGTAATAGAGAAGTAGAAGAATTTGATTTTGGTACATTAAAAGATATGTGGTTACATATAAAAGCTGATGTAGGAAGTGCATCATACTTTAGTGAAATAGCAAGCTTACAAACACTAGATAATTTGTTAAGCACTGGGAAAATAGAATTTATTGATTATTTAAAACGCATTCCAGATGAGATTATCCCTAATAAACAAGAGCTTATTCAAGATTTACAAGGTGGGGATATGTATCATCAAGCATTGTTCAATTTAATGGATAAATTTATGCAAAAACTACCACCTGAAATACAGCAACAATTACAACAAATGAATCCTGAACAAATGGAACAAGAAATTCTTAATATGATGGGAGCATTTACTTCACCAGAAGAAGATATAACACAAAATACACCAGTAAACATGCCTAGCAATGTTCCAACAAATGAAATACCAATAGAAAATAGTATTGCAAATGAAATATACCCAAGTGAAATGTAGGAGGAAAATTATGACTAAAAATGAATCAAAAGAAGTAAAAGATATGGAATTAAAGTGGAAAGCAGAAGAAGATGCAAGGACTTTAACAGAATATCAAAAAATATTTAATGACAAAAAAAGACTAGAAAGAGCTAAAGAAGAGTTAAAAAAGAGAGAAAAAGAAGCTAAAGAATCACTTATTGCAGTAAAAAAAGCACTAAAATAAGGTGCTTTAAATCGCGGTGTTGGTGCTTTATTATATTGGTTCAATTCCAATAGCCGCGACCATTGTATATGTATTACAACCTCCTATAAAGGTATCAGAAAACTGATACCTTTTACTTTGATTATAATCAGTATACTGTTATTAGTTTTCGCCCCCTCTGATGACAGTGTAGTGCTTATAAAGCGCTAAGGTGAAAAAATGCACAATAATTTGATAATACTGTGCATTTTAAAAAAACACCTTAATTGCCCAACCATAGGCATAGAAAGGAAAAATTAAAAATGAAACACGAAAAAGAATTATTAGATCAACCACAATCTAATGAAACAAGTATCGATGAAGATTTCTTTGGAGAGGTTGACAATGAAGTTATTAATGAATCTAATGACAAAGTTGAAAACAAGGAAGAAGAAACAACCAAAGTAGAAGAAACTGAAAGTAAACCAACGGAAAGTGAAAACGAAACGGAAACGAAAATTGATTATAAACCGTTTTTAGAGGCTATTTCTAAGAAAGCCAAATACAATGGTGAAAATGTAGAAGTAGACGATATTGACTATGTCATAAACAATTTTCAAAAGGGACTTAACTATGACAAGTTAACCAAAAAGGTTAGTGATTTAGAAAATAGTAAAGTCTTTAGCTATGTATCTAATAAAGCTAAGGAATTAGGTATGACAGTTGATGAGTATATGGAACAAGTAGAGGCTTACGAGAAAGAGCAAGCTAAAGCTAAGGAACAAGAACGAATCAACGAAATGATACAAAATGGTGTACCTGAAGAATTGGCCAAAGAGGTAGTAGCAACTTCTCAACTAAGAAAAGAGTTGCAAGAAGAAAAAAATAAACTGGAAAAGGAAAAGGAAGAAAAAACAAAAGAAGATAAGAAAAATCAAGAATATGCTGATTTCTTAGAAACTTTTCCAGATGTTAAAGCAGAAGACATCCCTAAGGAAGTCTTTTTAAATGCAGAAAAAAGCAATTTAAAAACAGCTTATTTAGAGTGGCAGAATGCTGAATTAAAAAAACAGATAGAGATTAATAATACCAATAAGAAAAACCAAAAATCTTTTGTAGGCTCTACAACTGATTATGGAAGTAAAGACGAAAATCAAAAGAATGATCTTTTCTTGGAGGGGTTTAACTCTATCTAGAAAAGAAGGGAATGATAAAAATGGCTATAAATTTAGCAGAAAAGTATAGTGACAAAGTAGTAGAAAGATTTAAATTAAAATCTTTAAGTGAGGCATTTATCAATAGAGATTATGATTGGGCTGGTGTAGAAACAGTAAAAGTTTATTCTATTCCAACAGTGGAGCTAAATGACTACACTAGAACTGGAGACAACAGATATGGTACTCCAGCAGAATTAGAAGACACTGTTCAAGAAATGAAAGTAACTCAAGATAAAGCATTTACATTCACGATTGACAAAGGAAATAATCAAGATCAAATGAACGTTAAAGGTGCTGGAAAAGCTCTAGCTCGTGAAATTGATGAGGTTATTGTTCCAACTAAAGACACATATCGCTTTAAAGTAATGGTTGATGCTGCAGTAGCAGCTGGTGGAACTAACACTGAAAAGACAGCTATTACAGCAAAGAATGCTTATGAAAAATTCTTAGAAGGTCAAGAATATTTAGATGACAAGCTAGTACCAACAGAGGGACGTATTGCAGCTGTTACATCTAAAATGTATAAGTTTTTAAAGCTAGATCCAAACTTTGTTAAAAATAGTGATATTGGTCAAAAAATTGCTATTAAGGGGCAAGTTGGAGAAGTTGATGGTGTAAAAATTGTTAAAGTCCCAACTAAGTATTTACCTGAAAATACTGCTTTCTTAATTGCACATCCAAGTGTAACTACTTCACCAGATAAATTAGCAGACTATAAAATTCACGATAATCCTCCAGGTATCAATGGTAACCTAGTAGAGGGACGTGTTAGATATGATGCCTTTGTATTAGAGACTAGAAAAGATGGTCTTTATGCTTATCAAGAACAAGGTGAATAAGCTTTAAATAATCGAAAGACTTATTGTCTTTTGATATAAGAAGATCAATAAAGGTCTTTTTATATGAAAAGATAAGAGGAGGTATAAAAATGTTAGCAGAAGATGTATTTAGAATAACAATGGCAATGATTGATGAAATGAACGATAATGGAACATTAGATCCTACAACAACAGCTGAATACAGAGCCAAGGCACCAAGCATTTTAACCATGCTACAAAATGAAATAATTGGTATAGAAAACAGGTACAAAAAATTTGAAGAACAAATTTTTCCAGTGCCAATAAAAAGTTTAGAAAGCCAGGTAGTGCAAGTAGATGATATAAAGGCAAACACATTGTTAACAAATGGTTTAGCTGCACATTTAATGATGCATGAAAACAAAGCCTTAGCTAGTTTCTTTCAACAAAGATATGAAGAAATGAAAAACAAGTATTTAAAGGCAACACCTGTAGATTTTGAAAAAATAGAAGACAAATATGATGCATCGCTATCATACTAATGGGGGTTGAATTATGGCAGTAATAGAAACGGAAAAAACAATAACACCATTAACTATAGACAAGTTTTTAGGATTAAATATTTCTGATACAGGAGATACTCAAATAAAGCTTGGCGAAAGTGGTAATATGACAAATTTTTATATAACCGATGACTATAAGTTAAGAAAAATGTATGGCTATAAATCTTTATATAAATTCAATACAAAAATTCAAGGTTTGTTTTCAACTTACATAAATGATAATAACTATCTTTTAATAGCAACTAATGGTCATCTATATGCTTTTTTAGAAGATGATTTAAACAATGAAGAAGAGTGGAATAGTTTAACCCCTATTGATATAGGAGAGTTGACGGATGATTTCACTTCTTTTTTTGTATTTGCTAAAAAAGTTTATATCCTAAATGGACACGAATATAAAAGTTGGGATGGAATGACGTTAAAAGACGTAGAGGGTTATATACCTAAGGTTTATATTTCTACTTCGCCTGATGGAAGTGGAACATCTTTTGAAAGTATTAATCTTTTGACTGGCAAAAGACACCAAACATTTAATGGAAATAATGAAAGTAAAATATATAAGCTATCTGAAAAAGATTTAATATCAATAGATAAAGTAATTGTTAATGGTGAAGAAATAACTGATTATACACCAAACTTAGCTGATGGAACAGTAACATTTACAACAGCTCCAAGTGAAGCAATGGACAACGTTGATATTTACTGGACTAAAGAAAATAATGATAGACATTTTATTGAAAATATGAAAGCTGGAATTCTTTATGGTGGTGGTGTAGATACAAGAGTATTCCTTTATGGAAATAAAGATGAACAAAACAGAATAAGGTATTCATCTCTTGCTAACAACGTGCCATCAGTTGAGTATTTTCCTGGCGTTAACCAAGTTGACATAGGAGCCAACAATTTTGCAGTCACAGATTTAAGAAGACATTATGATAGGCTTTTGATAACGACAAACAAACCTGAAGCTTATTATATGACACTAAGTACTGTAGATATTGAAGGTGTAACAACCCCATCATTGTCAACATTTCCTTTAAATGAAGTACATGGTAATGTGGCTTTTAATCAAGGGCAAGTAATAAACAATGATCCAGTAACTATAGATAAAGATGGAATCATAAGATGGAAGTCAACTAATGTCCGAGATGAAAGAAACATGAGTAATATATCTCAGAAAATAAAATTAGATTTAAACGATTTAACTTTAAAAAATGCTATAACGATGGACTATCAGCAAAAAAATCAATATTGGATAGCCATAAGAGAAAGATTATATATTTATAACTATTTAAATGATACTTTTTCAAGAGTAATATTTCCAAAAGAAGTAGATCAATTGATAGATATGAATGCAATTGTTTATATGGCTTTGGAAAATGGAAATTTAGTGAGATTAAGCGAAAAATATCAAGACTTTGATGGTGAAACAATAAAAGCACACTGGGAAATGAATTTTTACGATTTTGGAGCTGAATATTTAAGAAAAACTATGAACAGATTATGGGTACTAATGCAACCACAAGCTCATTCTAGTGCAGTAATAGGGCTAATTGCTTACATTTGACACAAAATAAAGAAATTGAAGATTTGCTTTATTTTAAAGGAATTATAAATAAATA
>CANQEF010000087.1 GCA_947594675.1 uncultured Bacilli bacterium | reverse complement strand
TAATATCTATGGAGTCTATGATATGAGTGGTAATAAGGGTGAATTTGTAATGGGTTTAATTGCTTATTCAGATGATGACATGACTCCGGTTTCTGGAAAGGATGCTATTGCTCGTTCACAATTTAAAGGAAAAGATAAAGATGGAAATATTATAGGTGATATAGATTTCTTTGATGTATCAGAGAATAAAAAATATTATGAATTATATAGTAGTTTAAATTATACTAATAGTAATATAAGTAATTCTCAAACGGCTTGTAATGGTGATAAATGTTATGGAAGAGCTATGCTAGAAACAGCAAGATGGTATGATGATTATTCAGCGTTTGTTAGGCGTGAGTTTCCATGGGTTGTTCGAGGAGGACCATATGAGAATACTAAAGCTCCTGGGCTATTTTATGTTGGTGGTCATTATGGTAATGCTGATGGAGCGGTTTCAAGTAGAATTACATTAATACCATAGCGAATAAAATGAAAATTGTGGAAAAATCCCACAATTTTTTTGGTGACTACTTTTACTTATAGTGAACATGTGTTGATACTCTTAAATAATTATAAAATGTTATCATATTAAATATTCTATTTCATATAATTAATTGAAATGGAGGAAGTTGTATGATAAACAAACAAAATTTATGGTTTTTAACATTATTTACTCTAATATTAGTATTAAGTATATATTATATTACTATGCCTAATGATTTGCTAGTAGAGGCTTTAAAGAAAGATACAACTACAAAGGCTAAAGCAGAAACTGAAGAGACAATTGAAGAAGTATCTAGTTTGGTGGCAATGCGTGTAAGTTTGGAAGAAGAAAGACAATCGGTAATGGAAAAACTACAAGCAACTTTAACTAATGATGATACAACTAGTGAAGAAAAAAATAATGCTTATGAACAATTAAAATATTTGAATGAAGTACAAGGTAAAGAAGAAACTATTGAAAAGAAAATAAAAAAGGATTATAATCTAGATTGTTTTGTAAAAATTGATAATAGTAATGTTGATTGTGTTTGCGTATCTTCAAAGCACGATAACACTCTTGCTAATAATATTATGCGTTTGATTCAAGAAAATTATAAGAATAAAATGTATATAACAGTTAAATTTCAAAAAAAGTAAAATAGGTAAAAGCATACAACTAATCTTTGTACTTTCATAAAATATTTTAGGTGATAAGAAATGGCAAGTAATATATTAACGCCTAGAGAAAGAAAAATCTTTGAGCTTTTAATAGATAATATGAGTACAAAAGAAATTGCCAAAGAACTTGGAATTAGCGAAAAAACGGTTCGAAATCATATTTCAAATGTTATGCAAAAACTTGGAGTAAATGGTCGAGCTGGTGCCGTTGTCGAATTATTAAAACTTAAAGAATTATCTATTTAACGTACTAAAAAAGTACGTTTTTTCATATTATTAGATAGGTGATAATATGCTTAAAACTAAGGCTTTACGTAAGATCTTTATTACAACACTTTCAATGTTTATTATATTAACTGTTTTTTCTATTCCTGGTTTTAAAAGTGAAACTGTTTTGAAAACTAATGTACAAGTGGATAAAAATAATTCTTTTAAAACTAATAATATCTATCTTTTAAATGAAAATAATTATTTGGTTAAAGCTAAAATTTTTATTGAAAATAAAGATTTAAAAGATAAAGTCAGGGAAATCTTAAATAATTTAGTTATTAAAGAAAATAATAAGATTCCAACTGGTTTAAAAGCGACTATTCCTAAAAATACAAAGGTAGGGGAGATAATTATTGCAAATGGAATAGTTACTGTAGATTTTTCTAAAGAATTTTTAAATACTACTAAAGATTTAGAAAAACAGATGTTTTCTTCTATTGTTTATAGTTTATTGGAGTTAGATGATATTAATGGAGTTACTATTTTAGTTGATGGTAATATTATAAATGAATATCCTATTTCTAAAGAAAAGTTGCCACTGGTGTTGGATAAGAAGATAGGTATTAATAATGACTATTTATTGAAATCTAGAAATAATATTTCTAAAGTCGTTATCTATTATTTGGAGGATATTGCTGATAATATTTATTATGTTCCTGTTACTAAATATTTGAATGATGATAGGGATAAGATAAAAATTATTATTGAAGAGTTAACTACTAGTTATATTTATGAACCTAATTTGATGAGCTTTTTAGATAATAAAGTTGAATTATTAAATTATTATGAGGAAAATGATGTTTTATTTTTGAATTTCAATGATTATTTATATAATAATGGAGATAAAGTATTAGAAGAAGTTTTATATAGTATTGCTTATTCGGTATTTGATAACTATTCAGTAAATATGGTTATGTTTGAAGTAAATGAAAAGGAAGTTAAGTATATTTCGCGTAAAGATGTGTGATTTGTGGAGAAAGAGGCAAAAAAATGTAAAAAGTACTTGAAAATCAAGTGCTTTTATTGTATAATTTTAGATGTCAGTTGTGATATGTCTGCGTAGCTCAGCTGGATAGAGCAATCGCCTTCTAAGCGATCGGTCAGGCGTTCGAGTCGCCTCGCGGACACCACGTAGAAATGTGATAAAGTAAATTTTTCTATGCTTTATCTTTTTTCTTTTTTAGAAACAAAATAAACGTCCCGTAGGACGTTTATTTTAAATTGTTTGTTTGAAATTAATTTTTCAAAGTTTTTTTTATATCACGCTTATTTTATTTGACATTATACTTCAATGTCTACGCCATTCATATCATCATAGTAATTTCTAGCTGTAGCACTGAATTCAAAAACATTACCATGACCATATAATGAAAATTTGTAGTCTTTGCTTAATGCAAGAGTACTAGGTTTTAGGGCATGTTGGTAGCTAGCATATACATGTCCACCGACAGATACACGGAAACTTTGAGTTAATTTTATATCAGAACCTTCAATTAATTTGAATGAGCAGCCAAGACCATTGCTTTCTTTTTTATAGTCTTCTAATAATCCATAATCAACACTAGATTCTATTACTGTGAATGGGGAATTTTCAAGTTTTGTTCTATCGAAATAGGCACCCATTACATCATAGCTTTTAATAGTAGGTTCACCTTTCCAATCATAAAGTACTGTGATTAAGCAGTTACTTGTACATACTTTACTAATTCTTAATTTTCTTCCTGTATCTTCAATAAAGGTTCCACGAGTTTGTTTAGGATTATATTCAACACTTTTTGATTCAATTTCATGTGAGAATATATCATCACTTTTTAAGTCGTCATATAATTCTTTAGTGATGTGTTTTTGAAATCCTTCATAATATAATTCAGAGATGAAATTATATTCTTTTTCTGTTAGACTAACGCCATTATCATTAGTATAATATGTTTCTTCCTTCGCAAATACAAAAGTTGGCACAAATAAAATAGATATTAGAATTAAAATAAATAAGTTTTTTTTCATAATTTTCCTCCTTTCTATTTTCAATTTATCATAAAAATATTAATTAAGGTAGAACTTGTTAGGTTCCACCTTATTATTTAATAAATATTTCCAAATATTGAAAAATTATTTTTGAAAGCATATTGTATTTTTCTGTTTTGTTTAATAAATCATTTTTAGAAATGTTTATTTCATCAATTAATGTATTACTTTTATAAGTTGAAAGTTTAATTAAATCTAATTTTAGCATCCAATAACATTCGTATTTTATATTTTCTGATTCAGCATAAATATCTAAAAGATTTCTATCTTCTGAATATGTAAAAGTTACTGTAGTATTATTTTTAAAATATTTTTTAGTGTATGTTTTTATATCTAAATTTTCTTCTATTTGAGAATTTTTCTTAATTAGGTTTATTAGTAAATCTTTATGTTCAATGTAAAAGAGTATATCAGGATATTTATTTTCTTCTTCTTCATTTTTATTATCGGAATTATTTTCTTCATCTTTTTCTTTATTATTATTATTATTATCAGTTGCACTATTTTTGTCATCAGTATTTTTATTACTTTCTAATAAATTGCTATTATTTTTCTCTTTTTCATTGCTTTTAGAATCTATACTTTTATTAAACTCTTTGTTTGTTTCGTTAAAGACATTTTGTAAGTTTTCTGGTTCTTTAATTTTGTCTATTTCATCTATAGTTGATTTAGATTCCTTATTTTTAATCATTAAGTCAGATTTATTAGAGAATATTTTATTATTTGAAAAGTCATTTGTTAATTTTAAATTTATTTTTTCTTTTTCTGTTTCATTATAAGTTATTACTAAATATAAATTTTTAACTATTTCATTTATATCATTATACTTAAATAATAAGTTATATCCATAATAGTCAGAAATTAAGAAATTGTTATCGTTGCCTGAGAAGATTAATTTTTCTTTTCCTTTATATGAGTAGTAAATATCTATTTTGTCTATATTTATATTTTCATCTTTTGGTATTATTTTTCCTGATTGGAAATAAAATTTTTCTTTAGTTATTATTAGTATTCCTTTGCTATGAGTAAAATTTTCTCCTGAGCCATTTACTATATAGAATTTTATTGAATTATAAGAAGTTATAAAATAATAAACTAAGAATAATATTAAGATTGTTAAAATTATTAGGCCATTTATTATCATAACCTTTTTTATCTTTTTTGTTTTAGAAATATTTTCATCTAGTATTGATAAAGCTACATCTTGTATTTTTACTTCTTGTTCTTCTTCATCTTCATCACCAATCATTAATTCACGAATTGAAACTCCAAAGATTTTACTTAGAATGATAAAAGTAGAAGAATCAGGAGTAGTTTTACCACATTCCCATTTACTAACTGATTGTCTTGTTATAGGAATTTTTTCTGCTAATTCATATTGACTCCATCCTCTCTCAATTCTTAACTTTTTAATGTGCTGACCAATTTTATATGCATCCATAACTACCACCTTCTTATTAAAATACGAAAGTATTATAACACAAATTTGAAAATATAAAGTAAACCAATAAATAACATTGGTAAAATTTGGTATATTTTTTTAAAATAATTTTTCCTTGTTATTTAAGCAAAAATGTGCTATTATTTTGTTATGGATTTATTTTGTTTGTTTGAATAACTTTTGTTTCCCGAGTTTGACAGTTACTTTAAGTCAAAACAAAGAACAAACCGTTATTTTATAAGGGTTTAATGGATTTTTTG
>CANQEF010000086.1 GCA_947594675.1 uncultured Bacilli bacterium | reverse complement strand
TATGACTATACTAATCAAAAATGGGCCAATGCTGTAACAGTTTATGAACAGACTGTACAAGACTTATCTGGCAATTATAATAATGGGATAATTCATGGAGCAACAATTTCTAATGGTGAGGCTATATTAGATGGAAAAGATGATTATGTTAATGGAGGATTAGAAAATTATAATTTTAAAGATCAAATTAGTATTATTGTTAGAGCTAAAATTTTGGATGTAATGAATCCACAACATATTTTTGGAAATTGGGAAAATGGTGGAGCTGGCATACAGATTAGAAATAAAACACTTCATGCATCATTATATTTAAATGAACAAAAAGATTATTATGATATATCTTATACTCCAGCAAACCTTAATAGTAGTGATTTTAATACTATTGTTGTTACATATGATGGTAAAAACTTAAAATTATATTTTAATGGACAAGAAGTAGTAAATGATAGCATACCAAGTAAAACGATAGGTATTTCATCTGTTGGTTTTGTAATTGGAGGCAATATGTCTCCTGACAATGTCCTTACAAATCCGGCAAATATTGTAGTGTCTGATGCATTATTATTTGATAAAGCATTATCTCAATCGGAAATTGTTAGTAACTATAGCAATGAAATCACATTGGGAAAAACGAAACCGCTATTTTTTTATAATTTTTCAAATATAAATAAGAGAGAAGATTATAAGAATTCTTTACATAACACAATTATTCCAATGAGTGATATCAATACGATGTGGGTGTGGATACCAAGATATTCATATACAATAAAAAAAGAAATGTTATCAACTGACTATTATGGTAAAGCAACCTACAGAGATAAAGATAACCCTAATCCAACAAGAGAGTTACCTGGAGAAATAGATGTTAAATTTATAACTAAAGACGTAAATGATAATGGTAATGCAAAATACACTGGAACAAATCCGAGCGGATGGAGAACAAATGATGCCTTTAACTTTGGAGGGGAGGCCAGAAGTGGAATCTGGGTAGGTAAATTTGAAACAACTGGAAATCTTTCCAAAGCTTGTGTCAATGAATCATGTGATGTAAGTGGAGTTAGCATAAAACCTGGAATTGCATCTTTAAGAGAACAAAAAGTGAGTAGTTTTTTCTATATGTATAGAAGTATGCAGCTAAATAACGCAAATATTTATGATTTTACAACTGATGGCGATTTACATATGATGAAGAATGATGAATGGGGAGCGGTAGCCTATTTATCACAAAGTCGTTATGGTAAATATGGAAATGATGACTATAAAGGTAAAAATAAAGAAATATATCAAAATAGATCTCCAGGTTATATAGCAGGAAACAGCAATGGAACCACAAGTGAGGGAGATACATTAGAAAAGCAATATGCTTATAACAATATGATTGATTTAGGCCAAGGTAATGGTCAAGCAGGACCCGGAGCCTCAACAACGGGAACCATCTATGGAGTTTACGATATGGTAGGAGGAGGATATGAATACGTAATGGGAGTTATTGCTTATTCTGAAAATGACGCAATACCAATGTCAGGAAATACAGATAAATATAATTCAGGTTTTTCTGGTAAATTAACAGATGGAAGTGAATATGAAGGAATAGATTTCTTTGGAGGAGAAAATTCTAAATATTATAATATGTATAAAAGTGCTAATCCAACGGATTCTAATTACTTAATAGTTAAAGCAGATCAAGCATGTAACGGAGGAGTATGTTATGGTCATGCCTTATCAGAGACATTTGGAGAAAGTACTACTAATTTAGGTTGGTATGGAAATTCTAGCTATTTTCCTTATAATATTGTTCCATGGTTTCTTCGTGGAGGTGTATTTAATTCACTAGATGTTACTGGAGTATTTCAAGCAGGGCATGGTAGTGGTTGTGCTAATCCTAGCTATTCTTCTCGCACTGTTTTCGCCCCTTAATTTAGTGTTATAAATTATAAAATATTTAAAGCTATGAGTAAAAATTCATAGTTTTTTTCATTTTTTTGAAAAATTATCGGTGTTTTTTGTAATTTATTTTGAATAATATAATAGGAGGTGATAAAAATTACTTAGTATAGAATTATTTTTGTTTTAAGGATAGCTATTATGGATGAAAAAAAATAAAAAAAATTCTTCTTTTAAAAATTAATTAATTATTTATTTATATTGTATAAATCTTATTTTTTCTTTTCAAACTCATCTCATAATTTATCCTTATAAACTCGATTGTTCCAAGAAGAATTTTTATTCTTCTTGGAAATTTTTTTCTAAAGAAAATATACTTTTACGGGGCATTATGCTATAATATGTCTGATTAGAGGTGGCATTATGAAACTACTAGTTGAATTTAAAAATAAAGAAGAAATAAATACAAATTATTGTGATGGGATAATCTTGGGGTTAAAAGATTATTCTGTAATGAATAAATGTGAATATACTCTTTCAGAAATAGAAGATATTTGTAATAGATATAAAGAAAAGGAAATTTTTATTAATTTAAATCGTAACTTCTTTAATGAAGATATTGAGAATTTAAAGGAAGTTTTAAAAGAAATAGATAAAATAAATTTAGCGGGGATTTTCTTTTATGATTTAGCAATATTACAAATAAAAAAAGAATTGAATCTTAGAGTACCATTGGTTTGGAGTCAGACTCATATGGTAAATAATTATAATACTTGTAATTATTATTATCAGAAAAATGTGGAGTATGCTTTACTTGGAAAAGAAATAACTCTTTCTGAAATAAAGGATATTATAAATAATACTAGTATCAAATGTATGGTTGAAATTATAAGTAAACCTAGTATTGCTTTTTCTAAAAGAAAATTACTTAGTAATTATTATAAGGATTTAGAAAAAAAAGCAGAGAAAAGTTTACTTATTACAGAAAAGATTACTAAAGAAAATTATCTTGTTAAAGAGGAAAAATATGGAACAGGTTTTTATAAGGATAAAATTATTAATGGGACTAGTATTATTAAGGAATTAAATGATGTTAATTGTGAATATATAATTATTAGAGATGATTTTGATGATACTGAATTTTTATATGAACTAATTGAGGATACTTACAATTATATAAAAGCAGGATGTATTGATGAAGAGTATGTTAATAAATATAAAAAATTGGGTAATGATACCAACTTTTTCTTTAATAAAACTATTTATAAAGTGAAGAAGGATAATTCTAGGAAGTGATATTGTGAAGAATAAAGAAAAAATAGAGTTATTAGCTCCAGCTGGGGATTTGGAACGTTTAAAGGTTAATTTATTATACGGAGCTGATAGTGTTTATATTGGTGGTGAAGAATATAGTTTAAGAGCAAATGCTACTAACTTTAGTTTAGAAGAAATAAAAGAGGGTTGTTGTTTTGCACATAATTTGGGGAAAAAAGTTTTTTTGACTTTAAATATTGTTTTTCATAATGAGGATATGAATAATGTTTTTCAGTATATTGATGATGTAGTTAAATGTGGAATAGATGCTTTTATCGTAAGTGATGTCTTTATTATTAGTTATATTAAGAAAAATTATCCGGGGGTTGAGGTTCATTTATCAACTCAAAATTCCACTACTAATTATGAGATAGTTAAATTTTTTGAAGAAGAAAAAGTGGATAGAATAGTTTTAGCAAGAGAACTTCAAAAGAAAGAGATAGAAGAAATTATAAAGAAGACAAATATTGATGTAGAAGTATTTATTCATGGTGCAATGTGTACTTGCTACAGTGGAAGATGTGCTTTATCTAATTATGTTACTAATAGAGATGCTAACAGGGGAGGATGTAGTCAAGTTTGTAGATTTGCTTTTCAATGTAATGAAACTAAGGATTTTACTTTGGCAACTAAGGATTTGAATATGGCTAATTACATAAAAGATTTAATTGATATAGGTGTAAAAAGTTTGAAAATAGAAGGTAGAATGCGTTCTTTATACTATTTAGCAACTGTTATAGGATCTTATAGAAGAATAATAGATGGTATTTATAATAATAACTTATCTTACAAAGAATTTAATGATTTGAAAGAACGGCTTAATAGAGTAGCTAATAGAGAAACATCTAGTCATTATTTTTTGAAAGAGGCTGATGAGAAAGATCAGTATTATACTGGAAGAGTAGAAGTTTCTAATCAAGATTATTTAGGATTGATAACGGGATATGATGAGGAAAATAAATGTTTAATCTTGGTAATGCGTAATTATTTTAAGCCTAATGATAAAGCAGAAATATTTACACCGGATGGAGAAATATATCCTTATACTATTGAAAAAATTTATGACGAAGAAATGAATGAATTAGAAGTGGCTAGACATCCAGAACAAGTATTAAAATTAAAATTCTTTAAAAAGTTAAAAGAATATTCTATGATAAGGTTAATTGGGGAGTGACTATTGTGAAACTTTACAATGTTGATTTCTATGAAATAAATACTCCTATAAAGATTCTTAATAAGAGAGGAAAAGTGATAGTAAAAAAAGAAATATTTGTGGGAAAGGAAATTGTAAGTAAGCAGGATTTATTAATAATAAAGAATAATTTACTTGGTCAAACTAATAATTGTTTATATGTAAAGGATAATGAATATATAAATAAATTTATTTTCAGTAGATTAAAAAAAGAAAAGTATATTTTATGTATTTTGCAGAGAGATTTAAATTATAATAATATGGCTTTTAGACAAGATATTGTTAATTACTTTGATAATTATGATAAACAAGAATTTACAAGGATAATGTTATCTAAGCAAAAAGAAAAAGTAATAAAGCTAATAAAAAAGATTTGATTTGTATAAATATATTTTTTTTCTATAGTATAATGTAATGGAGATGATTAATTTATGAAATATATGAATGAAGTAAAAGAAAATTTTTTAAAAAAAGAATTTTTCTTATCGGAATATGCAACTAAGAGTAGTGATGCTTATCGTTTGCAACAAGAAGAGGAAGATTATAGACCTCCTTTTTTCCATGATATAGATAGGATAATTCATTCATATTCTTATACGAGATATTTAGATAAAACACAGGTTTTTACTAGGAGTAGTAATGATCATATTAGTAAGCGAATTACTCATGTACAGTTAGTTAGTAAAATAGCTAGAACAATAGGAAGAGCTCTTAATTTGAATGAAGATTTAATAGAGGCCATTGCTTTAGGACATGATATAGGACATA
>CANQEF010000085.1 GCA_947594675.1 uncultured Bacilli bacterium | reverse complement strand
CAGTCCCATCTACAGGATCACATACCCATACAAAATTACTAATACCAAATTGCTCTTCTTCACCATCTACGCTATGACTAGGGTATTTTTCTTTGACTCTTTTAATTAAATAGGAATTGATTTCTGTATCAGCACTAGTTACGATTGTTCTATCTTTTTTATAATTAGCACCATTATCTTGCTTAAAGTACTTAATCATTATTTTACCAGCTTGATATGCAATATCTTTTGCAAATTCTAAATATTCCTCCATACTTCATCTTCACTCCTTAATCTCGATAGATATTTCTTTTTATTTAAATTACTTTACTATTTCCAATTAATCTTTTCATATTGTCAATATAAAAATCATTAGTTTCTTTACTCTTATAACTCATACAATAATCTTTCAATACGTACACTTCATAATTTTGCAAAAAGCTGTTTTCTGAACACAAGCATCTGCATCAAATCCACATAAATAAATTTCATCAATATTATTATCAGCTATAAACTGTTTCAACTCATCATTTACAGCAGTATATACCTTTTTATCAAATACTTTATAATTTTTAGTATCTATTACTATTTCTTGCTGCTGCATCGACATACAACCCATATAATTCAATTTTCTATAAATCATATTTTTCTGAATTAACTAAACTTTTATACAATCTAAGACACTAATAGTATTCTCATTAATAAATTCTTTTTGAACATCAATTACTAATAATAATTTTTTCACATTTATCCTTCCTTCATTTACTTTTAATACCTACATATCCTTAAAAAATAACTCTTCCATCTTCGATAATTATTCCAAACATCATTATTACCATTCATTTTGTTAATAAATCGCCCTTGTTAATAACTTATTTTATAAATCAATATTTCTTCCTTCAAAATCTATTATAATACAAACGTTTGCATTAAGCAATCGAACAAAATCAATTTTTAATCACTCAAAAAAAATAAAAAATACTATACTGCACCACCTAACAATATAGCACTTTTTCTTTTAACACCTTAAAATAATGGAGCAAATAATCTTAAAATCGCTTGCCAAATAGCTTTAATAAATCCAACCTTTACATCCTGATTTTTTAACTTTCGACACTCTTTAAACGTATTTTCAAAATCATTATAAACTTCCTTTATCTCACTTACGCCTTCCATATAAATTCCATTTTCAAAATGCAAATATAAACTTCTATAATCCATATTTATTGTACCAACAACTGCCCTAACATCATCAGATAGAAAAACTTTAGCATGAACAAATCCTTTTGTGAATTTATATATTTTTACTCCACTATCGTGCAAAACCTTAAAAAAGGAAGTTGTTTGAGTATAAACAATTTTTTTATCTGGTATACCCGGAACAATTATTCTTACATCAACCCCTCTTTTAGCAGCTCTACACAATGAATTAACCATATCCGTATCTATTATAAGATAAGGAGTCATAATATATAAATATTTCTTAGCACTATTAATAATATTTATATAAACATCCTCACCAATTAAATCTTTATGAAGTGGTGTAACTCCATAAGGAACAACATAACCATTACTTTTCTTCGTTACAAAATCATATTTAAATTTAGATATATCCTTATCTTCATTAGTATTAGCATTCCACAAAGTTAAAAACATAACCGTTAAATTCCAAATAGCATCTCCAACTATTTTAATAGCATTATCCTTCCAAACTCCATACTTACTATTAATATTTATATACTCATCACTCAAATTAACTCCACCCGAAAAAGCAACTTTACCATCAATAATAGTTATCTTTCTATGATCACGATTATTCATAAAAATTCCCCTAAAAGGACTTAACTTATTAAAAGGAATACACTTTATTCCAAACTGAGCAAGCTGTTTAGGATAACTAGTTGAAAGCATCGCAACACTTCCCATATCATCATAAAGTATTCTAACATCTACTCCGCAAGAGGCCTTCTCCTTTAAAATATCCAAAATACTATTCCACATAAACCCCTCATTAATAATAAAATACTCCATAAATATAAACTTCTGAGCTTTTTTAAGTTCTTCTAATAAGTCTGGAAAAAACTTCTGTCCAAAATCATAATATTTTATCTCATTATTTGTACTAACAAAATAATCAGTCCTATTAATTAAATAATTAATATTATCAAGCTGCTTATCTTCTATTTCCTCCCTCATCTTTTCATCCTGAGTTAAATATCCACTATATTTTTTTTGATAAGAAAAAATACTTTTCAACAATTTATTTTTAGAATAACTTCTTCCCAAAGTAATCATCAAAATAGTTCCAAAAATAGGAAAAATTAATATTAAAATTATCCAAGGTAAATCATTTGAAAGACGCGTACTATCCTTCAATATCCCAAGTACTATAAGAACACTAATAACACTATAAAATGTAGTAATTATCCCCAAGTATTTGTAAAAAAACAACCTTATCATCACAGAAAAGCCAAATTGTAAAATTACCCCCAATAAAACTATTAATACTCTTTTGACTGCTCTTATCATAAATTATACTCCCAACAAAAATTAATCAACCTTTATAAATACTTCCCTTGATTGCCCACATATAGGACACTTAAAATCAAGAGGTAAAGTATCCCCCTCATAAATATAGCCACATACCGAACACTTCCAACGACTTCCCTTAATTTCCTCTTCCAAATCATTTAAATAAGTAGGTGCATTCTTAGGACTTTTTCCCTTTAAAACTTCATGATAATATCTATAAGTCATAGGCTTTTTATCCATAGTTTTAGAACAAGAAATAATCTTGCCAAGAAAAATAGTATGTGTCTTCGTCTCTAAACTTCCAACCACTTCACAAGTAATATAACCATTTGTATCCTTTAAAATTGGCACATCATCTACTACTTCACATGAAAAATCCTTAAACTTATCAACATCACGACTACTAGAAAAACCAAATGTACCAATTATTTTAGAATCACTCTCTTCATTCAAAACAGAAACTGAAAATTTCTGATATTCTTTAATAGACAGATTAGTAAAATTATCATGATTAATACTAATTGCTACCGTAAGCGGATCAGAGCTTATCTGCATCACACTATTAGCTATACATCCAACATTTCTTTCCCCACTCTTAGAGCCAATTACGTACATACCATAATTTAAATCCCTCAATATTTTATTATCCATACATCCTCCATTTAATTACCTTAATAAGATAAGTTTCAATAAAAATTTTATTATTACCATGTGTTTTCTATTTTACTTTTCCAAATCTATTAAAAGGAAAAATAATAAGACGTGCTCTTCCCAATATCTTATTCTTAGGAAAAGACCCCAACATTCTACTATCTATAGAAACATCTCTATTATCACCTAAAACAAAATATTTTCCCTTAGGTACAACTTCTTCAAAATCATCAGTTTCATCATGATAAAAATTTTCCTTAACAAATTTACCATCTACGTATAATTTATTATCTTTAAATTCAATTTTTTCTCCTGGTAGTCCAATTACTCTTTTTATAATATAATCTGTTTCATTATCAACGATAACTATATCAAATCTTTTAATATCATTAAAATAATAAGCCATCTTATTTAGAAGTAAAACATCCTTATTTAAAAGAGTTTCATCCATTGAATTACCACTTACCAATATGGGTGTAACTACATAAGTTTTTATCAAAATAACAATAACTATAATAACAATATAAGTAATAATCTCTTTTATTGATACTCCATCTTTTTCCTTCATAAAATTCTCATAATCAATCTTTAAAAATATAATTAATTTCTAATTGATTCCTTTCATTATTTTTAATAACAATTCTCACTTACTATTATAAAATAATTTTATAAAAAAAAATAGAGTCAAAGAAAAAAACAAGCAAATTTACACTTGTATTCTCTTTAAGTCCATAAGTTTAATATCTTTAATAATACATCATTATCAAGATTTTTTTTAATTTCTTCAATCAAGCCTAATTCAATAAACTAATTATAATCAAAATATTGATATAGAATAACTTTTCTACTTTTAGAAATTTCTATTTAACTTTCTTTAGTCTACTATCTCCATTAATTGTCTAATTCTTTATTTAACAATAATTTTAATAATAAACTAAATGAAGGGAGATTTTTCTCCCTTTAATGCTAAATATTCCATTACTTACAAATAGTTAATTTACTTTTTTACTTTAGTAAATGGCTTTTCTTGAACAAATGCATCACGATACTCATCATGATAGTGAGAATTATCGCCATAATCTTCATATCTATCATTGTAAGTATCATGATAAAAAGAATCATTATAAGAATCCCAATGAGCATCTACTGAGTCTTTGAAACCATTTTGAAATAAAATATCTAATACTCTAGCATTAATAATTCCACCCTTAAGTATTTTCATTTTTACCTCCTTTCTATATAAGAACTCTTTTAAAGAGACTTATAACCTTGAAAAATTTTCTTGTAACCATCACCAGCTATTTTATAAGTTTTAGTGTATGCCAAAGATGAATTTCTATCCTTTATTATAGTTGAATGTGATTCTACTATATCATCTTCCCTAAAATCTTCAAATAAACTTTTTAGTTTTCTTTCTTCATCAAAATAATATTTAGATAATTCATCATCCAATAATTCATAATTAACACCATTATATTTTAATTCCTCATTCGTAATAGGATATTGATGAGAGTTTACCTTTTTTAACATATATTCAATAATTTGCTTAGCTTGTTCCTTAGTAAAAATACTACTAACTAAATCTTTAAAATAATTTATACTAGCATAATATTTACCCAATGTAATTAAATCTATATTATTATAAAGAAAATTAGGATTTATGTTTTCTAAAATATTTCTTATAACACTCACAGAGATTTTTTCATTATCCAATTCTATTTGAGGTTCAAATGGAGTAATTACCGTTTTAGGAGTTAGAAAAAGTTTATCACTTGAGAAAGCTAATAATGATCCTGTACTATTCACTCTATTTAGAACAGTTACATAAAAATTTTTATATAGTTTTCTAATAATATGAATTAATCTTGTACCAGCAGCTAAATTTCCACCACTCGTTTCTAAAACTAAATTAAGCGTATCAAATTCATTTAACTCTTTTAATCTATTATACAAATTTTCAACAGACTCATTATCTATTACTGACTCCCCACCAAGAG
>CANQEF010000084.1 GCA_947594675.1 uncultured Bacilli bacterium | reverse complement strand
CACCATACTTCTCCATGATATCCGTTAAGTCAATCATATCAGCACCTAAACTAGTAGCCAAACGACCATTAATCACTAAAAATAAAACAATTCCATCTTGTCTTTGCCCTATAGCACTCCGAGGAGCAATTCCCCAGCCACCATTACCTTTAATAAATGACCTTTTACCATTAACAATCAAATATGGACCAAATTCAATGGCATCTCTATAACCCATATTTAAGGCCTCATTCTTGCTCATTCTTCCTAAAACTAATTTATTATCATTTGTAAATCCTATAAATCCTCCACCCATATTTGCATCCATAAAGTCACTGACAACCTTGCCATCTTTAATCACTGTTCCATGCGGAATAGCTCCATTTGAATTCCAATCAGGATCATAAAATCCCCCTGCATTCATTGCAATAACAGCCTTTTCTCTTTTAGCAACAGTCAAAATATCTTCTCCCCTTGAATTCAAATATGCAGTTGTCGCAATCTTAACTTTTGAAGGATCATAAATTGCAACTAAAAAGCCTTGATAAGTATCACCTTTAATATCAATAAGCTTATACAAAGCATCTTTATCATGCATCAAAATTTCCTTTTCATACTCATTACGATATATCGTAGTAGTATACTTTCTAAATTTAATTTGATTAGGATCACTAATTTCATCAACCTCTAAAATACTATTACTAGCCAAAACTTTTTGAATTTGCTCATCACTATAAAACCACGTAGCCAAATATTGATGACTTAAAGTTGTCATAGCACTAGTAATCCAAAAATTTCTAAATCCATCCCAAGGTCCATAAAAAAGCATTAAAAAACATCCACTACCAAAAACTATGATAGTACAAATAATAGTAATTATCTTACGCTTTAAAGACCACTTCTTCTTTTTTTTACTTCTTTTACTCATACTACTCCTCTTTACCATCAAATTGCTTGTCGTCATTATAATCAATAAATTTCTTAGTAGTACTATACTCTTTTAAAGCAATACCACTATTAATAGTCTTCTGATACTCATTAAATTTATCAATATTTTCATTATAAACATTAATATCACTTATAAAATAATTAACAACTTGCTCATAAATACCTTTATAATTACTACACTTATTATTTACAGAACTATCGGGATAATATACATCATCACATAATTTATTCATTTCCTGAACTTGCTTAGTAATTTCATCAACCATATTTTCATAATTTGATAATCTATTTTTTACAACTAAATCATTCTGTTGCATCGTATCAAAAAACAAATTACTTAAAACTTCTTCATATAATAAATCCCTTTGCTGCTCAAAAATAGACGTTTCAGTACTAAACTCTTCAAATTGATCTGATACAAGTAACATTCTTTTATTAGTTAATTGTTTATCTACTCTTAAACCTATTAAAAAAGATGAAACTCCTCCTGCCATAATCATTACAATACTAATAGCAAATAAAATATATGATATCTTCTTACCGTTCATACAATCACCCTATCTAAAATTTTATCAAAAAAAAGCAAAAAAGTATACCCAAAACTTTTAGAATTAAATAACTTCTCTTTTGTAAAATAAATTTCACTTTCTAACATCTTTCTTTCAATAAAATAAAAAGCTACTAAAAAACTACTAAACATTCACCTTAATTTTATCTTACACATATTGTAATACAAATACTTATATAAATCAATCAACATAGTAAAGGAACAAAATGATTTATAAATAAAAAAACATATACAATTTAAGTATATGTCAACTATAAATTTTTTCTATGCTAGAACAACTTACTAGACCACTTAAAGATGAAGTTACTTTAGACTTATTACTATCATTAACTACAAATAAACTAGTACTTTTAATACCTACTACCTTACCTCTACCTTTGCCACCTTTTAAGGAATCAACATCACTCATTAAAATTCCTCGATAACTATTAGCTTTATCCAAATTTTCAACAAGTCGTACATAAAATTTATCCACATTATTTACATTTTTTAATACAATATAAGACTTATCAAATAAATACTCACCTCCACCAGGAGGATTTTGAAAATCACTATCTTCTATAAAATCTAAACGAACAACTATACAATTGTTTAACTCAGGTCTAACTAGCCCATTTTTATTAGCTCTTATATTATAATCCACTTGTGAAACAAATTTTTTAGCATCTTCAATATAAGAATCTTTTTTACTATTATCAAGAACCTTAAATACCGAAGATACAGCTACAGACATTAAAATAGCTAACAAAGCAAGTGTTGCTAATAACTCTATCAATGTAAATCCTTTATTATTCTTTAACATTTTTATTAATCCTTTCTTTTTTTAAACACAAATACCTTACTAAATATATAATTCAAAATTATTACAAAAACATTTGACAATATCTTAGAAAACATCTCATTACACATAATAATTTGAATCATTAAATACATAAAAGCCATATCAAATATTAAAGACAAAATTCTAAATGTAAAAAAAGACAACATTTCTTTAATACTATCCTTTTTATTTTTATTCTTACTTTCAAATACAAATATTTTATTAGTTATAAAAGCAAAAAGAACTGACAATATCCAAGCAATAATATTACTTAAATAAATTTCTAATTTTAATTTACGACAAATATAAAATACAACAATATTTATTAAAGTAGTAAGAGCCCCAAAAACTAAATAAAGCAATACTTCCCTACTTTTATTATACCAAGAAATATGTTCTTCCTTATCAATATAATCCGTAATTATCTTAATCATATTATCAGTATTACTAACAAACTTTTTAGGTTTAAAAGTCTTACTCTTTTCCAACAATTTGCCTAATTGTGAAAAATCTCTTAATTCTAAAATATAACCTTTTTTAGAAAACTCTCTAATTATTTGCTTTTGATGATCATTAGTATGTTCCTTATACTTAGAAAGTCTAGCTGCGGCAATTATCTTTTTATTTTTCTTAATGCCAGCTAAAATAGAACCAGCGCCTCCATGAGTAATTAATAAATCACATTCATCAACCAATCTATCAAACTCATCCTCAGAAATTAAATCAAGTATTTCCATATTAGGAGATTCATATTTAGTTAAACCAGCTTGAACAATTACCTTCTCTTTAATATTACCCTTTTCTATTTCTTTATCAATTGCCTTTAATAAACGTTCAAAACTCTTATCTTGCGTTCCTAATGTTACAAAAATCATTAAAAAATCCAACCTCCATAAGTAGCATTTGGATAAATATCTTTCATGCTCTCCCACTGTACTATAAATTTATCCGCTATCGGATACAAAAGTCGTCCCGTAACTGTTTTACTAGACATATTAGCAAATGTTTCAATATAAATTATCTTACTTCCAAAAATTTTACCTAAACAACAAATAGGCCCAGCTGTATGTACTCCTGTTGTCACTATATAATCTGGATGAATTTTTAAATATAAATATAAGCTTTTAAAACAATTATAAATAAGTTTAAATGGATAACTAAAAGGATGATCCTTAGTACCATAAACTAAGTAAAAAACCCTATTCTTATAAGTTTCACTTAAATACATATTAGATTTAGTTTTTTCTGTAATCAAATGAAAATCATAATTTTCAAAAATGTCTTTTAATTGTAAAAGCTCATACAAATGTCCTCCCGTTGAAGCTACAAATAATACATTCTTCTTATTCATTATTATCACTCTCTTCCATCAATTTAAACCACTTTTTACCAACAACAGAACTAGTATAATTCATGGACGTCTCATATGCCGCTTTTCCTATTCTAATACGCTGGTCTTTTTTTTCAATTAAATCTTCTATTTTCTCTAGCATTACTTGAAAATTACGATTTTTTATCAAATAGCCATCATTACCACTACTTATTAATTCACAAGCTCCCTCTGCTGAATCAAAAGCTAGGCAAGGAAGACCATGAGACATAGCTTCTATTAAAACAATTCCAAATGATTCTGTATAAGAAGTCATTATATAAAGAGAAGAATTATGAAGTAAATTATCTATATAATCCCTATTTTGAAATCCATGTAGAGTTACCTTATCTTTTAAATTATGATTACTAATATATTCTTCTAAAGACTGTCTTTCAGGACCATCTCCTACTATATCTAAGTGCCAATCACTATAATCCTTTACCAAAAGATTATAAATTTTTAACAAATCAAGATAGCCTTTTTCTTTAGCTAACCTTCCAACAGAAACTAATCTTTTCTGGTCAAGTTTTGACACCCTCTCAGGCATTTTATCAATAATGTTTGGTATAAAACAACATTTACATCCATACTCCTTAAGTTTTTCATCATAAAAATTATACAAATTGTTAGAAACTAAAACAAAATAATCTAATTTCTTTGCACTTCTTACAACATCTATGGCATATTTCATATTATCATGATAATGATTATGTTCCCATCCTATCTTTACAGCAGTAGATTTACCATATTGAGATAACAAATCATTTAAAAAAACTCTTGTCGATATAATTATATCACTATCACACTTTTTCAAATATTTCTTCATAGCATTAGACCTTTTAAAATACATAAATACACCAGAAAAAGCATCTTTAAAAAAACTAATGATTTTACCCTTTCTAAAATAATCAGTCCATATTTTTTTAAATAATTTTACAAAATCGCCATTAAAAAGAAGAATTTTAAAATCTTCTAATCTCTTGGCAATATCACTATCAATTAAATATCTTATTTTAACTCCTTCATCAACTTCAAAAGCCTCTTTCTCTTGAATTCTATAAATACAAGCAATTTCAACATCATATTTAGAAACCAATATATTAGCTAAAGCAACAATAGACTTTTCTATTCCACCATAGCCAAGATGAAGAGATAAAATAGAAACTTTTTTCATGATATCACCTACAAATATTTTATCAAATTTAAAAATCAAAGTCCATAATATGTATGTAAAGTCCAAATAAAAATGTCAAAAAAAAAGAAACAGCGTTTCTTTATTGGTTAATAGGTACAACTGGTGCTACAGGCTGTTCACTAACAACTGGTTGAGGAACAACATTTACTTGTTCTGGTTGTGGTTGAACAACTGGAATTGGCTGAGTATTTTGTAAAGGATCTGCACCACCATATATTTGATGAGTCTCTTGATTAATATTTAAGTCTGGTACTACAGGGTTAGCTCCACCATAAATAACCGGTGCTGGC
>CANQEF010000083.1 GCA_947594675.1 uncultured Bacilli bacterium | reverse complement strand
TTTATATTAAAATTTTCATTTTAATATCTTTTTCATTTAATATGACTAGTTTTCCATAAAACTTTTCACACTATCATATTTTATGAAAAAAAAAGAAACCTAATCATAATAGGTTCCTATCTTAATTTATAAGGATCTTCTTTTGTTCCCGTTCCACTCTTATATAAAACTTTATTATTCAAATAAATAACAGGTCGCACATAAGCATAGTAAATAGCATTACTTAAGACAATCTTTCCATTAGTATTAATATTATAAGCTCTATATGAAGTAGTACTATCAGCAGTTAATAACCACCAATTATAATTCTCTTTCAAGTAATTATAGTTTTGACAAGAAATATCACCTATTTTCTTACAATTATTATCAACACTAGCATTAATATAATCATAAGCAGGTAATAAACCGACTTTCTGAGACTCCAACGTTTGACTACATTCAATTTCTCCACTATTGTCAGTAGCATTTTCATCTCTTTTTCCTACACACATATTATAAGATATTATTTTTTCCTTATCCTTTTTACCAAGGAAAATTTCATTTAATGTATCAACCGGATTAGTAAGCATTTTATCAATATATTCTTTTATTCTACTTGCACTATAAATATTTATACCAGAGGCATAATTAACATCCTTATTATAGCGATCATCCCAAGCAAGAGGACTACCAACACCAGATTCTTTTATTAGCATAATATTATTATTACTATTTATTTTTACAATACGCCATAATCCTTGTTCTAACTCTACATAATTATTGACATTTTCTCCTCTAAAAACATAATTATTATTTATATTATAAAGACCATATCCCGAAGTAATTACTGGCTCATTTTTTAAGATTTTCCCCGCTAATTCTACCGTTTGAAAACTATCATTACAATCTAAATAAGGTGTATATAAATACTGAGAGCCCGTCTTTTCCACCAAAGTTCTACCCGAACAAATCTCTCCCTTTTTCGTATACTCACTAAGACTCTTCATCTTACCTTCCGCAACTAAATTTTCAACACCAATTTCTACAACACCACCATCAACCTGTGGCAATAAATCAGAGTGATCTTTAAAGTAAGATATAGTTGCTTTTTCAATAATATTTTCAATTTGTTCATACGTATAGCTTTTCTTGACAAACAATGAAGAAATAAAGAGAATAAGTAAAAGAAGAAGTACTCCTCCCACAATTATACACATAAAGAGCATCATGTTTTTCTTAGCTTTATTTTTTTCTTCTTTAGCTTTTATTTCTTCTTCTAATTCATCTTCAACTTCTTCTGTTTTTATATTATTAACTTTACCAACTACATTAAATTTTGAAGCCATTTTGTATCACTCCTTTTAATTATCAAAAAAATCATCAAAGAATTCATCATCATCTAACTCATCATAATCTAAATCTAGATTAGTCTCTTGTTTAGTACTAGAATCTTCTTCAAACAAATCATTAATACTAGTTTTATTATCCTTCTTCTCTTCTTCCATCTTTTCCTGTTTTTGTTGTTTTTCTTCTTCCTTAGCCTTTTGTTCTTCTTTTTCTAATTCCGCTATCTTAGCATCAATTTTTCTAACAAGTTCATCAACATCAAAACCTAAATCGTCATCTTTATCATCTTCAACTGGAGCAAAAGGATTTGAAAAAGGAATTTTCTCTTCTATCTGATTATTACCAGTATTAATGAAAGGATTTTTCCTATCAGGTATATTGTTTGGATTTCTCGTTAAAAAATCTGGCATTTTTATCTCATCATTACCTACTTCTTTTTTAGGAATCATATCATATGGAATTGGCCCAAATGGATTAGGATAAGGTGGCATCATATTAGGTATTGGTCTTTCTCCACCACCATCATTATTATCACTTGAATTTATCATTTCTAACAACTTTTTCTTCTTTTGATCTTTTACAAATTCTTTTATATCAAAAATATGTACTTCTTGTTTTTCTCTAGTAGGATAAGTTGCCTTAGGATAAGTCTTTCCCCAATTAAGCTTAAAATTAGGTGTAAATTTTGTCTTAAAAGGCTGCTTACGCATTCGCAAGATAATTACTTCAAATTGTTTCATTCTTTGTAAATCAGACACTGTAACTAAAGGAGTTGAGGCTGTCTTATCATCCTTTTTAGATTTAACTTCTCCACACATTTTAGATATTTCCTCTAAAGCCTTTAATTCAGTTGTAATTAAGTAAATTATATTACCACAGTTACCACGAATAGTCTCAGCATCTTCTTTTCCATAAGTAGAATCAAGTTGAGCAAAATTCTGAATAATCATAGTAAAACGAATTTTTCTTGAACGAGCCGCCGTAATCATTGTCGTTACATCTTTTAAAGGAGGCATATTAGCAAACTCATCCAAAATAAAATTTGTTCTAACAGGAAGTTTTCCCTCATGTCTTTGAGCAACATCTATTAATGTCTCATAAATTTGTTTTAATAAGATAGTTACCAAAGAATGATATGTCTTCTTTTCATCTTGAATTACTATAAATACAGCAGTTGGTCTTTCACCAATACTTTCAAGATTTATATCACTATGAGATAACATTTCACTTAAATTATCACGAGAGGCAAATAGCTTAACTTTTTGTTTAAATACGGACAAAATACTTCCCTTTGTCTCACTTGGAGCCATAATTGTACTAGATGCGTTTATAGCAGCAGCACTACCAGGATCTTTAGCATTAAAGTATTCTTTAATATAAGTAGAACCACCAAATTTTTCTTCACCAACTGTAGTCATTACAGAAATACTATTAATATTAATTTCTTCAGGTTTAGCATCTTCAAACAATCCTAAAGCTACTCCTGAAAAATAATCAGCTGATGTTTTTTCCCAGAAAGGATCAGCATTTTTGTTAGAATCATCATACAAAATATTTAAAGCTAAGTCATCTAATAACTCAATAGCTTTATCTTGATTACCCGATTTATACATTTCATAAGGCAAAGTCATCGGATTCCATGAATTACCATTCTGAGGATCACGGAAATTCAAAAGTAATATTTGATAACCTTTATCCCTTAACATTTCTCCCGTTTGTTCATAAATTTCACCCTTAGGATCTGTTATAATCATTGACTCCTTAGCCTTAGCTAAACTATTTACCTGTGGAAAAACAACAGTCTGCGTTTTACCAGATCCAGTAGCTCCTATTACCAAAGTATGATACTCACTATCATCTATCCACATTTCCTTTTCATTAAGAATTAATGGAACACCTGCAGCTTTACTAGTAGGATCAGTTATTGAAACAACTTTCAACTCTTCTTTAATTTCTTTATCCTTAGCCCATCTAGAATAACCTTTATCTTTTTTATCAGTTGTAATTCCAAAACCTTTTTCTCTTTCAAAAAATATAGAACTAACACTAACACATAAACCAATCAAAGCTAAAATATAAAATAATAATGTTGAGCCTATGTATTGAGGTGCAAAAGCTGGAAATGGATTTAAACCTGCTAAATGACCTTCAGAAGCAAATGTTGAAAGATTCACAACACCTATTGCTACTATATATAATAAAAATATCGCAAATAGTATAAACATCAATAAATCTTCTGGGTCTGCTCGAAATTTAAATTTCATGGTAATTCTTCCCTTCTCTTACTTTATTATAACTTAAAATCTCCAAACTGTCTATTACTGGTTAGAAATAATTATTTTAAAGCCCTCTTCGGTATACTCATATAACATATCTAATTGTTTTTGAATACTATATTTTCCACAACTAAGTATAACTTCATACTTTTTATCATCATCAATATCCAAAATATAATTAATATATGGCTTACATTCATTATAATTCATATCATTTTCATAAATATCTTTATACAAATAATATATCTTTTGATCTTTAACCATAAAAACTATAGAAAACAAAACATCAAAAACTTCTTCATCACTAAAAGCATTACTTATTAAATAAAAATCCTCATTCATTGAATCACTATCAATATCAGCACTTACCTTAGTACTAGTAGTAACTTTAGAATTTACACTTAAATTATTATCTCTTAAAACTTCATTTACATAAGTTAAATCATCTATTTTCTCTTCTTGAAAAGTCATTACATTTATCGTAGCATTAGACTTATAAGCTAAAAATTTACCTGAAAAAGGAATAGCCTTTTTATTATCATCAAATACATACCATTTATCATCATGCCAAAGATAATTATTACCTAAACTTTCATTATCCACAAAAACATTAAATTTTTGCCAATTTAATTCATCTATTGAAGTCTTCTTAGTAATATTAATCCATTTTTTATCTTTTAAACTCCAAATAGTATTATCACCAACCATAATAGTTGTCGTATAAGCGCTTTTCTTGAGATAATTTTTACCCCAAAATAGATAAAATACAATTAAATAAACAACCAAAAATACTAAAATTACTATATAAGTTTTTTTATTTCTCATCGTATCACCCAACCATAAAATAAGCAAATTGACTCGTATTATTCCAAGGATATTGACTCCACATATCAGTTGATTGACTACCTGGATCCATCATTAAAATCTTATCATTATCTATCCCATCTATAGCAACCCAGTGTTGTCCTGTTGAACCTTTTACTTCAGCTACCACATAAGCATTTCTTTGTAATAAACCTTTAAGAGTATTAAGTTTATCATTTTTTGATTTACCAGAAACATCAATTTTACCTTGAAAATTAAACGTTGGCGCAACTTTAGATGTACTTGCCCAAACAAAATTAGGTCCAACAAAACCACCATGAGTATTTAAATACTCAACAAAAGTACCAGGATTAAAATCACTTATATTTGTTGAAACACCACTCTTAGCAATAAGCATTGCAACAGAAGTTACCAAACAACCAGCACTTCTTATAGTTTCATTACTACTTCCTAATTGAACACCAGTCCATGTACCACTATATTGTTTCCATCCAGCAAATGGCCCAACAGAAACACTACCACCGCAAGAAGAGCTACCATCATTACAACTATTTTTTTGAATATCACTAGCACCTAAATTGCCATATATTTCTAATAAAATTTGCTTATAATTTAAACCACTTCTTGCTAAGGATTCCATCCTATTTTGGATACCACTACCAAAACCAGTATAAATTATATTACCTTGATTATTAACTAATACCTCTCCCATTGTTTCAGCAGCCAACTGGCGCATTTTATGATTTTGTGCCATAGGAGGCTTAATTTGACGACCATGATTTAATCCACTATAAACTTCTCCCCATTGACCATCAATTGGTGAAGAACAACCTTGATCAGGATCACAATAAACCTGATCTTGAGAACTCGCTGCGACTTGGA
>CANQEF010000082.1 GCA_947594675.1 uncultured Bacilli bacterium | reverse complement strand
CTAACTGCTGATTCTAACTCGTTAGGAATTTCTCCTTTGATTTTGCAAGTTGATAAGCCATTATCATCAAGCTCAAATGCATCTTCACAAATAGATGTGCAAGCACCACAACCAATACAAGCATCTTGATTTACAATTACTTTCATTTTTATCCTTCCTTTCACTATAATTATATAAAAAAAAAGTCTTCTCGTAAAGAAAATAATTATTTCTTCTTTTGTTTTTTACGATAGTATGCTAAAATTATAATAGGCAGGTGATTAGTGTGAAGAGAATGGATCGCTACAAAGAAAAAGATAATTATTGCCAACCATCTAGGTCTGATAAAAATCAAGAGTTATACCAAAATCTAGGCAATAACGTAAGATATGCTAATTTTTCTGATGTAGCTAATGCTAATGCCTATGACTTAACGAGTGCGAGAAATAGTTATCAAACTAGAGAAGGTTATCAAAAATATCGTGATTATCAAGATATGATGCCAATTCCTCCTATTAAAAAAGAGTTAGAAGAATTTAATCACATTTATCAAGAAAGAGAAAACAAAATTTATGATATTAACAGTGTTCTAGAAATGGCTAGAGAAAATAAAGTAGATAAATTAGATGAAAAAAGAAAATTAAAAAATGAAGATTACAATATCTTTTCTAAAACAAACAAAAAACAATTAGAAAGATTTCAAAGAGAAAGAACAGAAAAAGACGTAAAACCAGATAGAGAATTAAGAGAATTTATAGATACAATAACTTCTAAAACCTTAGCCGGTGAATTAGATAAAGATACAACTGTTGATTTACTAAGTGACTTAATGGCAACAAATATGATGGATAAAGTAGATCCTCAAAAAGAAGAACTTTCTAATTCTCAAGAATTATCTAAGTCTCAAGAATTAAAAGACATAGAAGATTTAAAAAAATTACAGGAGGCCTCTAATAAACTTGCTAAGAAAGAAACACCTAAAGAAGAAGTTACCCATTTTAAAGATGCAGATACAGATTTTTATACTAGAAGTATGGACTTATCTGAAAAAGATTTTAATTTTGAAGATGATTTTAAAGAAAAGAAATTACCATTACCTTTAAAAATATTTCTTTTTCTAGCAATTGTAATTGTGACCATTGTAGCGGCATATTTCATCTATCAACATATTTAAAAATAGAATTAATTGTTCTATTTTTTCATTTTTATGGTAAGATATATTTATAAGTTTCTTCTAGGATGTGGTAGTTTATGAATATTGATTTTATACTTAATGATTATGCTTTAGTTTGGTCTTTATTATTTCAAGCATCTATTTCTGAGGATATGCATAAATTTAAACAACATATTTGGCTTAATTATAAAGACGAGTATAATAAAGTTTATAAAGATAAGGAATTACTATTAAAAGATCCTAAAAACTTTATTCCAAATGATGATCGCATTTATAACATTGTTATGGAAAGCAAAGAATATGCACACCTCCATAAACAAGCAGAGAAATATCGTCTTGAAGTAATGCAAATATGGGATAATAAGAAAAAAGATGTTAATGACTTCATAAAAAAAATGTTTAAAAGAGATTTAGGTAATTATAAATTTCTTGTTGTTAATCAAGAGTTTAATATAATCGAAACATCTAAAAACAATGATTCTTTTGACAAAACTTTTATCTTAGGAATAAACATTGATAGAAAAGAACCAACTAAAATTATTACCAATATTTTAACAGCTATATTTAATGAAGAAATAAAAAAATATTCCCTTTCAACAGAAAATTTTAAACAAGCTATAGTAGAACTAGCAATTGACAATGAATTTGCTACTAACATAGCAGGATATAGCTGCTACTTATCTGGAGATGCTAATCTAAAAGAATTAAAAAGACAACTATATCCTTATTGGTTAATGTTTTTAGGTATTCCTAAAGAAGAATTCTTAGAATATATGATGCGTGATAATATTGCCTTTGATTTAGAAAGATATGCTTATGAAAAAGAATTAAAAAAAATGGATATAGAAGACTTTATCGACTTTTGTATCCGAAACAAAAGATATATCCAAAGACCTATTGCGATAGAAGAAGTAATTTGATATTAACAGGGGGTAGTACAATGGATGAGAAGATTAAAATATTGCTAGACAAAACAAATATTGATAAAGAAAATTATCAATATTTTTCAGATAGTAAGATTTCTAAAATAAAGATAAACACTAAGAATAATAGTTGGAATATTTTTATTGAGAAAGATAATTTATTACCAATGAATATCTTAAAAGAGTTAAATGAAAAAAAATATAATCTTGATGATAAAGCCTCATCTATTGACTTTATTTTTACTATAAAAAATCCTGATATTAGCATTTATCTAGATTATTATAAATATCTTCTTGAACAATTAAAAGCAGATTTGAAAGTAGTAGCAATATATGAAGATTGCCTTAAAGTTGAAGAAGATCATTTAAATTTAATTGTCAGTAATTTTTATGAACAGGAAAGATTAAAAAAAGTTTTACCTCAGATTAACAGTTTTTATAAAAAAGTTGGCTATAAAGAAGATATTGATATTATTATCCGAGAAGAAAATAGTATCTTAGAAGAAATACAAAATGAATTAGATAATATACAAATACCTACAAACAATAATGTTAATAAGAAACAAACGAAAGAAAAAGTTAATTATAAAGAAACAAAAGATCCTAATAGTATCATAGGAAGAGGTATAAAAGATGAACCACTTAAAATAAAAACACTTCTAGGAGAAGATAATAATGTAACAGTAGAAGGCTTTGTCTTTGGTACTGATTATTTTGAATCAGCTAAAACAGATTTCAAGATAATTACTTTAAAAATAACGGATTATAGTGATAGTATTTATTGTAAAGTTTTTGTAAGAGACAATGATGAATATAAAAGATTATGTAATGAATTAGTAGAAGGTAAATGGTATAAAATAAGAGGCTATACTAAAAATGATCCTTTTTCTAAAGAATTAGTTTTAAATGCCCGAGATATTGTATCTATTAATAAACAATTAAATTTAATAAAAGATGAATCACCAAATAAAAGAGTTGAACTTCATGCACATACTAAAATGAGTCAAATGGATGGTCTATGTGATGAAGTTGAATTAGTAAAACAAGCTATTTCTTGGGGACATAAAGCAGTAGCAATCACTGACCATAATGGAGCTCAAGCCTTTCCTCATGTTTTTAACTATGTCACTAATCATAATAAAGAATTAAAAGATGGAGAGCAACCTTTTAAAGCTATTTATGGTACAGAATTAACAATGATTGATGATGCTGTTGATATAGCAATTAGACCTAATAATGAAATAATGCTTGATCAAACATTTGTTGTTTTTGATTTTGAAACGACAGGTTTTAATGCTGGTGGAGCTGATTCAATCATTGAAATAGGAGCTGTAAAACTAAAAGACGGAGCTATTATAGAAAAATACGATGAATTAATTAATCCGGGAAGACCACTACCTCAAAAAATTATTGATGTAACTAATATTACAGATAGTATGTTAGAAGGAAAAGACAATGAAGAAAACGCTGTAAAAAGATTTATTGAATGGTTTGGCGATTGTCCGATGGTTGCCCATAATGCCAAATTTGATATTTCCTTTCTAGAAATGGCTTACAAAAAATATAATTTAGGCACTTTTACTAATCCTGTTATTGATACATTAGAATTATCAAGAACAATGGATAATACTTATGCAAGGCATTCTCTATCAGCCTTAGTTAAGAGATATGAAGTACCTTGGGATGAATCAGCTCATCATCGTGGTGATTATGATGCTGAAGGAACAGCTTTAGTCTTCCATAAAATGTTAAAAAAACTATCTAATCGTAACATTGAAAAAATGAATGACTTAGAAAAATTAGTTAGTAAAGAAGAAATTCATAAATATGGACGTGCCCATCACTTAAATATTTTAGTAAAAAATAAAACGGGCCTAAAAAATCTTTTTCAATTAATATCGCTAGCTAATACAACTTATCTTTATAAGACACCTCGTATTCTTCGCAGTGAAATAGAAAAACATCGTGAAGGATTACTTATAGGAAGTGGTTGCTACGAAAGTGAAGTTTTTACAGAGGCTCGTTCTAAGACGGAAGATGAACTTTCTAATATAATAAGATTTTATGATTATGTTGAAGTCCAACCTTTAGAATGCTATGACCATCTAATTCAAATGGGTGATTTTGCAACAAAAGTAGAATTAGCTGCTCATCTAGAAAAAATAATTCGGGTTACCGAAGAGGCAGGTAAAGTAATTGTCGCAACAGGGGATGTTCATCATTTAAAAAGAGATGATAAAATCTATCGAGAAATAATAGTCAACCAAAAAGTGCCTGGTGGAGGTCGCCATCCGCTTTGTAAAAGTAATATTAAAGAAATTCCTTCTAATCATTTTCGTACTACCGAAGAAATGCTTGAAGATTTCAACTTTTTAGACTCTGATTTAGCCTATAAAATAGTAGTAGAAAATACTAATAAAATTGCAGATATGATTGATATTGTTGAAGTAATTATTGATACTGGTGGCATACCATTTTCACCACGTGTTAAAAGCGATGATGGTAAAAGCTACTTAGATTGTCCTAGAGTTGTTACTGACCTAGTATATACAAGAGCAAAAGATTGGTATGGAGAACCACTACCACATTATATCGAAGAACGCATCGCAACAGAATTATATGGTGACATTGTTTTAAAAACCATAAAGGAACAATTGAATAATTCTAATATTACAGAAGAACAATTAAACGAAAAAGCTTTCTTAAAACTCCATGAAGTAATTTTAAAAGGCTTTGATGCTGTCAAAGAACTAATTGGTAATCATTTAGTAGAAACTAGTGAAGAAGAAATAACTGCCGAAGAATTACCTAAAAGAATTAAGAAGGTTTTAGGAGGAATAATTGGTGGAGGCTTTGACCCTATTTACTTAATTGCCCAAAGATTAGTTAAACACTCTAATGATGAAGGTTACCTGGTCGGTTCTCGTGGATCAGTTGGTTCTAGCTTTGTTGCAACAATGATGGGTATCACTGAAGTTAATCCACTACCAGCGCATTATCGTTGTACTAAATGTAAAATTAGTATTTTTAACGATGATGCTGGTAATTCCTTAGGAGCCACTTACTCTTCGGGCTTTGATTTACCAGACAAAGAATGTCCTCACTGCCATATACCACTATATAAAGATGGACAAGATATGCCTTTTGCTACTTTCTTAGGATTTAATGCCGATAAAGTACCTGAAAAGTTTAAATCAATATCAGGTACTTTATCGGCATTAAATCCTAAGATATGCCTTTT
>CANQEF010000081.1 GCA_947594675.1 uncultured Bacilli bacterium | reverse complement strand
TTCGAAATTTGACAACAAAATCCTTTATTTATAGGCATTTGACGGGAAATGTAAATTTAAAACTGATAAATTCCCGAATAAAATTTACTAGATTTACATATTTATGTGTAAAGAATAAATTTATATTTTAAATTATTATTCCCTATGATAGAATATATTTATACGAGGAGGGATTATTATGAAAAATAAAAATAGTTTATTTATATTAGGTGGAATAATTGCTATAGTAGTACTAATCGCTATATGGTCAATAGGTACTTATAACAGTTTAGTAAGTTTAAAGGAAGAAGTGACAAATAAATTTTCCGATATTGATATTCAATTAGAAAGAAGAGCAGACTTAGTTCCTAATCTAGTCAATACTGTAAAAGGCTACGTAAAGCATGAAGATGCCGCTATAGAAAGAGTAACAAAAGCAAGAGAGGCTTTATTAAAAGCAGATGATGTAGATGATAAATCTCTTGCTAATAGCGAATTATCAAATGCCCTTAATAGTTTATTCGTGATAGTAGAAAATTATCCCGATTTAAAAGCTAATGAAAATTTTCTTAATCTTCAAGATGAATTAGCTGGTACTGAAAATAGAATAGCTGTAGCAAGACGTGATTTTAATGCTGAAGTTAAAAAGTATAACAGTAAGATTAAAAAAATACCTACTAATATTATTGCTAATATAACTGATTTTGATGAAATAGATTATTTTGAAGCTGATGATGGTAAAACAAAATTACCAGAAGTAGATTTTGATTAATGAGAAATCTTCTTTTTCTTTAAGGAAAACTATGAAAAAAATTTTATTAACGATTATTTTAATAATAAGTTTTTTTACATTAAAAGTTAATGCTTTAGTAAGTCCTACAAATGAGTTTTATGTTAATGATTATGCTAATCTTTTAAGTAAAGAAACAGAAACTTATATTATAGAACAATCATCTTCACTAGCTTCAAAAACTAATGCTCAAATTGTTGTTGTAACAGTAAAAAACTTAGAAGGTAAAGACATTGAAAGTTATGCTAATGAATTATTTAGAAAATTTGGTATAGGTAGTAGCAAAGAAAACAACGGCCTTTTACTATTATTGGCTTTAGAAGAAAGACAATTTCGGGTAGAAGTTGGGTATGGATTAGAAGGGCTATTACCTGATGGTTTAACAGGAAGATATCAAGATGAATACATCATTCCTTATTTAAAAAATAATGAATGGGATAAAGGTATCAAAAATGGGTATTCAGCGTTTTATAAAAAAATATGTGATTATTATGGCATAGATAGTGAAGATGTTAAAGTATCCAAAATGGACCAAACGTCTGATTCTGATTTCTTGCCTGGTTTTAGTATCGCTGCTGTATTTTTTGGTAGTTTTTTAGGCAGTATCATGAGATCCAGAAGAAAACTAAAAAGAAATTTAAAATTTTGTCTAATCATTTGGGCTTTAATCAATATTGGTGGTTTATTATTGGTCTACTTTATAGATCCTCTTAGCTTACTTGGAATTTTACTAATAGAGTTTATGTCCTTTATCGTGACTTTCTTTACATATGGTACCGGTGGATTTATAGTAGGAGGCTCCGGTGGTGGCTTTTCTGGAGGTGGATTCTCTGGAGGCGGCGGATCATCAGGTGGTGGTGGTAGTAGCCGAGGATTTTAAAGGTTTTTCTTTGATAGAGAAACTTTTTTTGATATAATGATATTGGTGAAGAAAAATGAAACGTAGTGAAGTTAATAGAGAAAAATTAAGTCCTATGATGCAACAATACATGGATATAAAAGATCAATATGAAGATTGTATTGTCTTTTTCCGATTAGGTGATTTTTATGAAATGTTTTTTGATGATGCTATATTAACTTCGCATCTTCTAGAATTAGCTTTGACTGGTAAGCAAGCGGGTTTAGAAGAAAAAGTACCTATGTGTGGAGTCCCTCATCATGCTTATGCCACTTATGTCGATGAATTAGTAGATAAAGGTTATAAAGTAGCCATAGTTGAACAGTTAGAAGATCCAAAAGAAGTAAAAGGCATGGTCAAAAGAGATGTTATTCAAATAATAACAAAAGGCACACGTATTGATAGTAATATTGATTCTAAAAGTAATAATTATCTAGCAAATATTTATGATTTTGGTTATTGCTACGGAATAAGTTATGCTGATATTTCAACAGGAGATGTTTATGCTTTACTTATAGAAGGAGAAAAAGAAAGTGTTATTAAAGAAATATCAAAGTATGGCTTTAAGGAAGTAATAGTAAATGATACTATTGATAGAGAAATAGTAGAAAACTTACGTAGCAATTTAAATTGTTTAGTTACAATTACAAAAGAACAATTAGATGATAAAAATTATGAATACATTTATGAAGATATAGAAGATGAACGTTTAATTGTAACCTTAAAGCATTTATTAAATTATATAATTGAAACTAAAAAAGGTGATCTACATCACTTACAAAAATGCTTAATAATAAAAGTTAGTGAATACTTAGAGTTTGATAGTAATACTAAAAGAAATCTTGAACTTACAGAGACCTTAAGAAATAGAGAAAGACAATATAGTTTATTATGGCTTTTAGATAAAAATAAAACAGCTATGGGTTCCAGATATTTAAAGAAAACCATTGAAAATCCCCTTACAAATAAAGAAGAAATTGAAAGAAGATATGATTTAGTAGCTAAGTTTTCAACAGAGTTTATTTTAAGAGATGATTTGATTAATTCTTTAAGTAACGTTTATGATTTAGAAAGACTATGTGGTAGAATCACTTATGGTAATTTAAATGCTAAAGACTTATTACAATTAAAAAATTCTCTTAAAGAATTACCTAATATAAAAAATATTTTAGAACAGCTCCAATATGATAGAAAAATAGAAACCTTTGATGATTTATACAATTTACTAGATAAAACTATTTTAGAAGATGCACCATTTACATTACACGAAGGGCATCTAATTAAAGAAGGTTATAATAAAGAATTAGATGAATTACGTAAAATTAGTAGTGGCTCTAAAGATTTTATCCTAGAAATGGAAACTGAAGAAAAGAAAAAAACTGGTATTAAAAATTTAAAAGTTGGATTTAATAAAGTTTTTGGCTACTATATCGAAGTGAGTAAAGGACAAATATCTTCAATAAAAGAAGAATTTGGTTATGAAAGAAAACAAACACTAGCTAATTGTGAACGTTTTAGCACACCATTACTTAAAGAAAAAGAAAATATCATTTTAGGTGCTGAAGAAAAAATTATTAATTTAGAATATAAAATTTTTATGGATATAAGAGAAGTGGTTAAAAGATATATTTCTAGTCTTCAAAGAGTATCTAAAGTAATTAGTGAAATTGATATGCTCCAATCATTTTCTGTAGCTAGTGATATGTATAAATTTGTAAGACCAGTGCTTACCGAAGAAAAAAGCATTAAAATGATAGAATGTCGCCATCCTGTAGTTGAACAAGTAATGAAAGAAAACTATATAGCAAATGATATCATAATGGATCAAACAACTGATATTTTATTAATAACAGGTCCTAATATGGCAGGTAAATCAACCTATATGCGTCAATGTGCAATTAGTGTAATTATGGCTCAGATGGGTTGCTTTGTACCTTGTAAAAGTTGTACATTACCTATTTTTGATAAAATCTTTACAAGAATAGGAGCCAGTGATGATTTAGTCTCAGGAGAATCAACTTTCATGATAGAAATGAAAGAGGCTAATTATGCTATTGAAACAGCAACAGAAAATAGTCTTATATTATTTGACGAATTAGGTCGTGGTACAGCAACATATGATGGTATGAGTCTAGCTCAAGCAATATTAGAATATATTCATGACAAAATAAAAGCTAAGACGATGTTTTCAACCCATTATCATGAATTAACTAGTTTAGAAAGAGATTTAAAACATTTAAAAAATATCCATGTATCAGCTATTGAAGAAGATGGAAAAATAACCTTTTTACATAAAGTTAAAGCAGGAGCAGTTGATAAAAGTTATGGAATTCATGTAGCCTCTTTAGCAAAACTTCCAGTTTCTTTAATTAAAAGAGCATCAGAAATATTAGATATTTATGAAAAGAAAAATGTAAAAAAAGAAGTATTTACTCAAACATCACTATTTGAATTAACAGAAAATGAATTAACAGAAAAACCAAATGAAATAGAAGAAGAATTGAAAAAAATTAATCCCTTGGAAATGTCACCTATGCAAGCTTTAAATTATTTATATGATTTAAAGAAAAAAATATCAACTCGAAAATGAAAGAAGGTAAAAAATGAAGAATCGTAGTCAATTAAGAGATATAATTATTAAAGTAATTTATCAAATAAAAATATTAGAATCTGCAAAACTTTCTTATAGCATTGAAGATTTAATCAAGGAACAACTAGAAATAGAAAATGATTTTGTAAAAAATAGCGTAATGGGCATAATAAAAAATGAAAAAGAAATTAATGCCTTAGCAAATAAATACCTAACAGACTGGAAACTAGATCGTCTAAATAAAGTTGATCAAGCTATAATATCTCTAGGTATTTATGAATTAAAATATACAGATACACCTTCAGTTGTTGCGATAAATGAAGCTATTGAGCTAGCTAAAATTTATTCTGATGATAAAGTTGTTAAAATGATTAATGGTGTTTTAGATAAGATATATCATGAGGAAGAATAAGGTATGAGAGGACTTGAATTTTATGAATGATAAATACATTACAGTTACTCAATTAACTAGATATATTAAATATAAAATAGATAACGATGTAAATTTAAATGAAGTATTCTTAAAAGGAGAAATATCTAATTTTAAAGCACATAGTAGAGGACACTTTTATTTTACTTTAAAAGATGAAAATAGTAGAATTAATGCCATTATGTTTTCATCAAGTACTAAAAAACTTAAATTTACACCAACTGATGGAATGAAAGTTTTAGTAACTGGAAAAATAAGTGTTTTTGAGGCTAATGGAGCATATCAAATATACGTAAATGATATGTTAGAAGATGGCATTGGAAATCTTTATATAGCTTTTGAGCAATTAAAAAAGAAATTACAACTAGAAGGTTTATTTGATGAAAAAATAAAAAAACCGATTCCTAAAATACCTAAAAGAATAGGCGTCATAACAGCCCCAACCGGAGCCGCTATTAAAGATATAATTTCTACTATTAAAAGAAGATGGCCTTTAGTAGAAATTTACTTATTTCCTTCACTGGTTCAAGGAGAAGAGGCAGCAAATGATATTGTAAAACAAATTAAATTTAGTGAAAGTTTTTCTTTAGATACGCTAATTGTTGGACGAGGCGGTGGAAGTATTGAAGATTTATGG
>CANQEF010000080.1 GCA_947594675.1 uncultured Bacilli bacterium | reverse complement strand
ATGGAGAATTAAGCTCTTCCCTAGATACAACAGAATATACAATGACTGTTAATTCAAAAGCTCCTCTTTATATTGCTGCAAATCCTTTAGATAATTTTACAGGTAACAATAAAGCTAAAATGAAACTAACAGATGTTTTACTCTTTGATAAGGCTTTAACAGAAGATGAAATAAAAAATCACTTTACTACTAATATAAGTGTAGGAGAAACAAAACCACTAATATATTATAATTTTTTACAAATAAATAATCGTAATAATTATAAAAATGCTGATATAAATTCAATTATTCCTATGGGTGATATCAATACCATGTGGGTGTGGATACCAAGATATTCTTATACTATAAAAAGTGAAGACAAAACAAATTACTATGGAAGAGCAAGTTTTGGAAATACTACTCCAACAAGGGAATTACCGGGAGCAATTGATATAAAATTTGTAAATGATAAGACAGAAGAAGGAAAAGCTCAATATACTAATAAAAAAATAACTAATTACCGGACTAATTCAGCTTTTAACTTTGATAAGAAGACAAGAAAAGGTTTTTGGACTGGTAAATTTGAAACAGGAGGAGTTATTTTACAAGAAAAAAGAGAATGCACGAGTGAAAAGTGCAATGTGACAAGTATAAAAATTAAACCTAATACAACAGCATTAACAAATCAATCTGTAAGTTCACTTTTCTTAATAAGTAGAAGTATGCAAGTAAGTTATCCTGAAGTGTTTGGTTTCACACAAAATGGCGACTTACACATGATAAAAAATGATGAATGGGGAGCAGTTGCTTACTTATCGCAGAGTAGGTATGGCAAATATGGAAATGAAAACTATACTTCTAAAAATAAAGAAATATATCAAAATAAATCTTCTAATTTTATAACAGGAAGTAGTAACGGAATGCCAAGCCAGAAAGAGACAGTAGAAGTGCAATACAAATATAATGATATGACCTATTTAGGATCTGGTAGAGCACAAGCAGGACCAGGAGCCTCCACAACTGGAACCATCTATGGAGTCTACGATATGAGTGGAGGTGCTTTTGAATATACTATGAGTACTGCTATAAATTCAAATTATGGTAATATTCCTATAACGGGAGCAAGTGAAACATCTAATTCAGGTTTCTCAGGTAATCTCGCTAACGGAAACGAATATCAAGGAATAGATTTCTTTAAAGAAGAAAATGAAAAATATTATATACTATATAATATACGTAGTAATAGTGGAAAGATTGACTTATCTTTGACAGCTTGCAATGGAGAAGTCTGTTATGGCCATGCTTTATCAGAGACCTATGGCAGTTTAACAAATGACATTTATGGTTGGTATAATGACTATAGTTATTTTGTCCAAAACATTAATTCATGGTCTCGCCGTGGTGGTTGTACATCTTATGAATCAAATGCTGGCATTTTTCATTCAGGAAGAATACCTGGAGGAAAAGAAAAAAGTACCTCAAGCCGTTATATCTTAACATCTGAATAATTAATTTTAAATCTCCAAATTGGAGGTTTTATTTTGCAAATTAATTTTAGATAAATAATTTTAAATTAATATTGACAAACGAATATATGTTTGATATATTTCTTTTGCAATTGCTAAATTCACTTAATTGGGTTTATAATAGTTATGGAGTTGGAAAAATATGTATGATTATATTATAGGAAAAATTGCAGATATAAAAAACAATGCCATTATTTTAGAAAATAATGGAATAGGCTATTTAATTTATGTGCCTAATCCATATTCTTTTGAATTAAAAAAAGACTATAAAGTCTATATTTATCAGCTTATTAAGGAAGATGAAAATTCATTATTTGGTTTTAAAACTAGTGAAGAAAAAAACCTTTTTTTAAAGCTTATAAGTGTTAAAGGATTAGGTTGTAGAATGGCATTACCTATTTTAGCGGTTGGCTCAATTGAAGGCATAATGGATGCTATTGAAAGAGAAAATATTTTGTACTTAAAAAAATTCCCTAAAATAGGAGATAAATTAGCCAAACAAATTATCCTAGATTTAAAAGGAAAATTAGAATTTATTGGAGTAGGCATTTCTGATGATGAAAATAACACAACAGAAGAATTAAAAGAAGTTTTAATAAACCTTGGTTATAAAGAAAAAGAATTAAAACCAGTTTTATTAAAAGTAGATGCTACTTTATCTATTGAAGAACAGGTTAAAGAAGCATTAAAATTTCTCTTAAAATAATATGATAATTTATTTAACTGATAAAATAAAAGAATCTGTTTTTTTAGAATTACAAGAAATGCTTGCTGATTTAAAAGAATATGATTTAGTAATTTCCTTAACAATAAGCGAATTAAAAAATATCTATGATGAATTATTTAACTTATACCTAAGAAAAGATATAATCTATGAATTTAGAACCGATATTATAACGTATTTTAATGAAATCATAGCTCTAGCCATAGAAAATAATGTCAAAAATTTTACATATGAATACGTGATAGAGACTCTAAAGTTTTGTCATAGTATAATGTCACCAGTTGAAATAAAACAAAAGGATATCTCTAGGATTTTAAGGAAAGCAAAAAGAAAGTGTTAAAATATAAATTTTTGGATAAAAGTATTTGTTTTTTTGAAAGGAATGGTGGTTATAATGGAAAATGAAAATATAATAAAAAATTATGATTTAGTGGACGATAATATAATTGATAATACCATTAGACCAGAAACAATTGATGAATATATCGGGCAAACGGATGTTAAAGAAAATATTAAAATTTTTGTTGAGGCAGCTAAAATGCGTAATGAGCCACTAGATCATGTATTATTATATGGACCTCCAGGATTAGGTAAGACAACTCTTGCTTTTATAATCGCTCATGAAATGGGAACAAAAATAAAAACAGCGAGTGGGCCGAGTATTGAAAAAAGTGGTGATTTAGCAGCTATTTTATCTACACTTGATCCAGGTGATGTTTTATTTATTGATGAAATTCACCGTATGCCTCGCTATATAGAAGAAATTCTTTATCCTGCAATGGAAGATTTTTCTTTAGATATTATCATTGGCAGTGAAGGCAATAGTCGTAATATTAAAATTGATTTACCACCATTTACTCTTGTTGGCGCAACCACTAGAGCAGGGGACTTATCTTCGCCATTAAGAGATCGTTTTGGAATTGTTTCTAAATTACAATATTATACAATTCAGGAATTAACTGATATTATAAAAAGAACATCTCGTGTTTTAGATATGCCTATTTCTGATAGTGCCGCAATTGAATTAGCTAAAAGAAGTAGGGGAACCCCACGTATAGCCAATCGATTATTTAAACGTGTTAGGGACTTTGCTATGGTAAAAAACTTAGAAGAAATCGACCTAGAAACAACAGATCAAGCTTTAAATCGTTTGAAAATAGATAAAATGGGCCTTGATAATACTGATCATGAGCTTTTATTAGCGATTATTAATAAATTTAATGGAGGACCAGTAGGAATAGATGCCTTAAGCAGTTCCATAGGAGAAGAAGTAACAACAATAGAAGATGTATATGAGCCTTTTCTTCTTCAAGCTGGTCTTTTAAAAAGAACATCTCGTGGTCGCGTAGTAACCGATAAGGCATATGAAATTTTAGGAATATCAAAGAACAAGGATTAATAAAATGCGTAAGGAAAATTGTTTTTTAGAAAATGTTAATAAAAAAGAAGACTACATTAATCTTTTAAAAATAATGAGTACTTCTGATGAAAAAACAGATTTAGATGCTTTAGGCTTTTTTGAAGAAGAAATTTTTGAAGAGTCACTAAAAAAATTAGAAATGATGACTTCACAGCAAGAAAAAAGGTTTATTTCTCTAATTCATCACGTAGATAACTATTTAAATAACAGCAAAAATAAGACAAATGAAGTACAAAAAATTACTACTATAACTGCTGCCATAATATATTTAGTTGATGATAATTATTTAGAATACACTAATGATGAAATTACTCTTTTAGCTAATTTCTCTTATTATAAATTACGTGATTTTTATGAACAAGCATATATCTTTTACCCTAAAGAATTGTTGCAAATAATAATATCAAAAAATAAAAATTATATGATTCAAGAAACTTATATGCTTTTAACTGAGAAACTTTATGATTCGAACAAAACTCTTTTGGAAATAGAAAATTATTTAAGTTGTAATGATAATAATATGCTTTTACAAGAGGCATATTCATATGAAAATAAAATAGTAGGTGAATTTGATGAAACTAGAAGAATTTGATTATAATTTAGATGAAAATTTAATAGCTCAGACTCCTCTTGAAAAAAGAGATACTTCTAAGCTTATGGTTTTAGATAGAAAAACAGGCGCAATTGCGCATAAACACTTTCCTAATATATTAGATTATTTAGAAAAAGGGGATACTTTAGTTTTAAATGATACTAAAGTTTTGCCTGCAAGATTAATTGGTATAAAAGAACAAACCAATGCCGTAATTGAAGTATTACTCCTTAATAATATAAAAAAAGATAATTGGGAATGCCTAGTAAAACCAGCTCGTCGTATCAAAGTAGGAACAATTGTTAGTTTTGGAGATTCTAAATTAAAAGCCAAATGTATTGAAGAAAAAGAAGAAGGAATAAGAATTTTTACCTTTATGTATGAAGGCATCTTTCTAGAAATATTAGACTCCCTAGGTACCATGCCCCTTCCTCCTTATATTCATGAAAAATTAAAAGATCAAAGTCGTTATCAAACTATTTATGCTAAAGAAGTAGGAAGTGCTGCCGCTCCTACCGCAGGACTTCATTTTACTAAAGAATTATTAGAAAAAATAAAAGAAAAAGGAGTAAATATTGCCTATATTACTCTACATGTTGGCCTAGGAACATTCCGTCCAGTAAACGTTTCAAATATAGAAGAGCACAAAATGCATAGCGAATATTATCATATGAGTAAAGAAGTAGCTAATCTTTTGAATGAAACGAAAAAAAATAATAAAAAAATAATTGCAGTGGGGACGACATCGACAAGAACTCTTGAAACAATAATGGCAAAATATAATGAATTTAGAGAGTGTAGTGGAAATACAGACATTTTTATTTATCCACCATATGAATTTAAAGCAATCGATGCCTTAATTACTAATTTCCATTTACCTAAATCAACACTTCTTATGTTAGTATCAGCCTTTAGTAGTAAAGAATTTATCTTAAATGCTTACAATGAGGCAACTAAAAATAAGTATCGCTTCTTTTCCTTTGGGGATGCTATGCTTATCAAATAGAAAGAACAAAATGATTTATGAATAAATCATACCCAAATCTCACGATTTGGTATTTCTCCTTCATAGGATATTTTCTCCTCCAGAGACCAATTTCCGCATAGTCGCTATCGTACTTGATTTATTTTATTTTAACATATTTGTCCTATATATTT
>CANQEF010000079.1 GCA_947594675.1 uncultured Bacilli bacterium | reverse complement strand
GACTATTTTGGGCAAAAATTACAAAATTTTATCATATTTTTTCTGTTTTCATTTCATTCTCGGACAGCCTCCCCCCCCGTCATAATTTGTCAACAAAAAAATTGTAGGATTTTTCCACAATTTTATTTAAATTTCTTTTTTTAATAATCTTTCTAAAGCAACTTCTAATCCTAATTTTCCATAGGGATAAGTTAAGGAACCTTGCATATAGGCAATAAAAGGTTTTCTCAATGGACCATCACAAGATAATTCTATAGATGATCCTTGAGTAAATGAACCACTTGCCATTATAATTTTATCATCATAACCAGGCATATCAGATGGTTCTACTAAGGCATTTGAATCAATCGCTGAACCATTTTGTATTCCTCTTGTAAATTCTATTAATTTATTAGGATCATTAAATATAATATTTTGGACTATATCTACTCGTTCTTCATTATACTTTGGTTCTACTTCGTATCCCAACTCTTCCATTACTTTTGAAGTCAAAATAGCAGTTTTTAAGGCAGCAGCTACTACAGATGGAGCAAAATATAAACCTTGAAGAATTTGCTTATTTGCACCTAATGATGGTCCTACTTCTCTGCCTTCTCCTGGTAAAGTTAATCTTTCAGCACATAATTCAACTAAATCATGACGACCAACTATATAAGCCCCATTAGAAGTAATACCACCACCTAAATTTTTAATTAAGGAACCAACTACAATATCTGCATTAACTTCAGTAGGTTCTTTTGTTGTGACAAATTCACAATAACAATTATCAACCATAACTATAATATCTTTATCAAGGCTCTTAATTAGTTTAATAACTTTATCTAATTTTTCTAAAGATAAACTTTTTCTTGTAGAATATCCTTTACTGCGTTGTATTTCAATTACTTTTACTTTATTGTTAGAAATATATTCTTTAATTTTTTCATAATCAAAATCATCATCTTTTAAATCTATTTGATCATAATTGACTCCAAAGCTTTTTAAAGAACTTTTATTTTCTTTGAAACCAATAACTTCATCTAGAGTATCATATGGTTTTCCTGTTATACTTAGTAATAAATTATTTGGTCTTAATAATGCAAAAAAGCATACATTTAAGGCATGACTACCGGAAATAAATTGATTTCTAACTAAAGCATCTTCTGCTTTAAAAATATCTTTGTAAATATTTTCAATAATTTCTCTACCTAAATCATTATAGCCATAGCCTGTCGTTTCAATAAAAGCACTTTCTGTAACATTATTTTTTCTAAAACTATTAAGAACCTTTTTACTATTATAAAAACAAATATCGTCTATTTTATTAAATTCATCAAGGCATTTTTTTTCACTAATATTAATTAATTTACTTACTTCTTCCATGTTCTTCTTCCTTTACGTCATAAACTTTCTTTTCTTCCATTAAATCTTTAAATTTCTTATAAGGATTATCTCCATCTAAGGTAACTCTATCATATAACATTAATTGCTCGTCTTCATCAATATCAACAATTGAAAGATTAGAAATTTTTTTAATATTTTTTCTATTTTCTAGATACCAATTAAATTGTTCTTTACTTAAACTTTTAGGTAAATAAATTACAGTAATCGTATCTATTTGTAGAGCAATTAAGTTTAATTTTGCACATAAGACATATAAATGGTAAGTAGCTAAAGAATCTAAATTCTCTATGGAGTAGTTATTTTCTTTTAAATATTTTCTTATGTAATTGCAATGATTATCATTATCATTAGACATTTCTTTACTAAATACTTCACCATTTGAATTAACTATTACAACGCCTCTATCCATTATATCTGCCTCCATCAACTTTAATAATTGAATCATTTATATAACTAGCTTTAGAACTCGCTAGAAAAAGGACAACTTTACTTATTTCTTCTACTTCAGCAAATCTGTTTAAAAGAATTTTTTTCTTTTCTTCATTGATTTGTTCATAAGTAAGGTTTTTATTCATATCAGTTTTTACCCATCCAGGGCATATGCAATTTACGCTAATAAAAGGAGCAAATTCCAAAGCTAAGTTATGTGTTAATGAAATAACTCCAGCCTTAGATGCATCATAATCACAGCTTTCAGGATAATAGCTATTTAAGGCATTTGTTGAAGAAATATTTATTATTTTGCCAGATTTGTTTTCTTTCATTATTTTATAGGCATACTTACTACAAAGAAAAGTACCAATTAAATTGACATCTAATACTCTTTTAAAATCTCTAACTGGTTTGTCAACTAGTAAACTATCACGACTGACTGCGGCATTATTAACTAAAATATCTAAACCACCAAAAGTATCAAGTATCTCAGAGAACATATTTTCTACTTCTTCTTCTTTGGAAACATCACATTTTACAACTAAAGTGTGAACATCAAAATTATCTTTTATATATTTTTCTAATTCTAAGGCCTCTTTTTCATGATGACAATAATTAATAACAACATTTAAACCAGCTTTAGCAAATTCAATAATACAACTTTTACCAATTCCTCTATTGGAACCAGTTACCAAAACAACTTTAGCCATTTACTCACAACCTTTAACTATTTTGAATTGATTAATTGATGATTTTCTATAAAAGTAACTAAATCTTTAGAATTTTTTATATCTACTAAATTAGCATAGGCTTTTCCATCAACAACATATATTATACCCGGACTAATAGCAAATTTACTAGATAATTCTATTTTTAACATAATTTTTTCAAAATCTTCAGAATTATCTTTATTAAGAGTAAAATAAGAAACATTATTCTCTTTTAAGATATTTTCCATTTCATTACATTTTTTGCAACTATTATCAGATAAAAATATTACTAAATTATTTCCAGACTCAACTTTTTTTAAAATATCTGACTTAAAATAAGCAAATTTATTAAAGATGAGTAATATTACAGGTAATATGAAGATTAAAGTAATTAAAAGGGCTAAGAAAAAGCGTTTTTTCATCTGTATAAATTCTGGATCTTTCATTAAATTCTCCTTGTATTTGTATCTTGATTTTCTTTTCTTAAAAGGTATTTTTTTCTTGACAAGCTAAAGATGGGATTAAAACAATTATTTATTACTAATTCTTCATTTATACTTTTAATATAATTTACTCGGTCTTTTATTTCATCTAAGGTTAGTGTTAAAATACTGGGACTATTTATAACTACGGGTAATACTTTTAAACTATCTAAAAAGGGAAAAACTTTTTCTAAATAAGCTTTATCTTTAATTACAATTAAGGTCTTTAAGTAGGATTCATTATAGTTTTCTTTTATAAAGGTAATTGTATCATTTATACTTTTAGACTTTTTTTGAAAGATACTTCCTGTAATTTCAATATTATTATTAAGACATAGTTTTATAATATTTTCCACTTCTAAAGGCTTTTTGTTAAAAGCATTACTCAAAGGTAACTTTTTTAAATATTTTAAGAAAACAGCTGTAATATCAACTATTTCATCGGGAGTACGTTTAAAAACTGTACTAGTAATAGGTAATTTCAAATTATTACAAGTTACAATAATAGTTTTTATATTTTTAGGGGGTTTTCTAAATAAATTTGCTTTTATTTCATAGGAATTTTTATGGCAGTAATCAATAATATCGTTAACTTCATTTAGTGTTCTTTTATACATATTGTTAATTACAGTTTCATTTTTTTCTTGACAACATTTTCTAATATCAACTATTTCATCTTTAGTCCTAAAAAGCATATCGGAAACTAATTTTATATTTTGATTAGCGCAATAATCTACGATTTTTTTAAATTCTAATGGTTCTTGTTGAAAATAACTGCCAGTAATAGGATGAATATTGTTATCAATACAAATATTAATTATTTGTTCTACTTCCTCAGAAGATCTAAGTAACATATTAGATGAAAGAGGTAGATTATTTAATTTACATATATTTATTATAGCTTTTACTTCATTAGGTGATTTGTTAAATGCAACTTTCAATTTTTCAGGATTTTTATCTTTTAGTAATTTGTATATGGATATTGTCTCGTCTGGTGCTCTTAAAAATAGGCTTTTACAGATGGGCATTTTGTTGGTAAAAAAGTCAATTATAGTAATAATTTCACTTTTATCCCTTAAAAACATACTTTCTAAAAGAGGTAAGTCTTTTTCTTTACAATATTCAACTATATCTTTAAAATCATCATATGAGGCATGAAAAAAACTTTTTTTAAGTCTGATTTTTTTTAGTTTACAATAATCTATAATATCTTGAATATTTTTACTAGAATGACTATAAACTAATCCGTCGCATGAAATATTTTCTTTTTTACAAATATCTATTATTTTAGAAATTTCTTCATTGCTACTAGAAAACATACTATTAGATAGGTTTACTCTTTTTTCTTTACATATTTTTATTAAATCAGAAATATCAGAGGCTTGTTTATGAAAAGTACTTCCGGTAATCATAATGTTTTCTTCTTTACATGTCTTTATAATGTCTAATACTTTGCTTGATGATTTTAAAAATACAGAAGGATATATTTTTACGTTATTATTTAGACAAATGTTAATTGTTTTAGTAATGTCATCAAAATCATAGTCACTAGAGGCAGCACTTAAAATACATTGTGTGTTTAATATATTTCCAAATGATTTTTCAATGTTAATTATTTTTTCTTTTGGAATAGCTAAGGAGTAAGTTGCTTTATTAATTATGTCTGCCCCATATTTTTTTAAAATATAATTATAGGTATCAATTAATCTAGTATTATCAGTATTCAATATATGAAGACAATTATTAATATTAGACAAATAGAAATTATTTTCATTTTCTAGGAAAGTATAATTATTCTTAATATTGTTTATGTTACCATACAAAATACTAGGACATTTTTCAATGTATTTAGGATTTATATTTTTATTAGTAATTAAAAAGTCTAATATTTCTTTCATATTATTAGTATCTTTAGAAAGGAGAATACTTTTGCTACTATTTTTTATATTTTTATAGTTTATTTTATATTTATTTAGAAAAACAGTTAAATCATATTCACTCATAGTAACTCCTCCCATAAAGACATATTATTTTCCAAAATTTCTTTATAATTTGAACCAATGCTTATTATAAAATCGTTTAATTTTGTAGAGAATTCTTTTGAATCATTTAAGAAAAGTAAGGGATATCTTTCTACTACTTCATAAGTGTTATCAAAACCATAGTTATTAAGGGTAGTTATATTCGTAATTAATTCATCGATATTATCTTGACAAGAATATAAAATGTCTGATCCATATATTTCATTTATTTTAATAAAATCAATATTCACAAGCGTTACCTACCTTTACTATATTTTACTATATTTAAAGAAAAAAAGAAAGAGATGTACTTTCCTTTAGTGTAAAATGTTAAATGAAAAAGTAAATTGCGTTTAAAAATAAAGAGTAGAAATTTAGTCTTTCATCAACTTTAGTCAAGG
>CANQEF010000078.1 GCA_947594675.1 uncultured Bacilli bacterium | reverse complement strand
CAATTCATTATGCTTCTATTACTGGAGGTATTTCTGTTACAAGAATAGGATCAAGAAATTCAATACCTTCTTTGAAAGAGGTTTTAGAATATGATACCAATATTATATAATAACTATCCTTCTATTGATTTGCATGGCTTGGATAGGGATTATGCTAGAATTTTAATAAATGAATTTATTGATGACTGTTATAAGATGAAGAAAGAACGGCTTGTTATTATCCATGGAAATGGCAATGGTATATTACGTAAAATGACACAAGAAGTATTGAAAAAAAATAAATTAGTTGCTGAATTTAAGATTGATAATTTTAACTCTGGTACCACTATTGTTGCTTTAAAAAATAATTGGAAGTAATAAATCTTGACAAAATTTGCAATTGGTGGTAAAATAGGCAGTACATAAATGAAAGGGGAGATTCGGATGTATACTGAAGAATATGAAAGCAAGGGCTTTCCATTTAGAGATTTTTTGTTAAAACTCATTTTAATTATTATTTTTGTCTTTTTACTAGTATGGTTATTACCTAAGTTTATATCACCAAAGGTAGTTAATAAGACAGAGAAGATTACTGCAGGTGAGACTGTAGATTTATCACCACTTACTTCTCAGATTTTTGCTGATAATTTAGAGAGAATGAAAGATGCAGCAATTTCATATTATACTGATGAAAGACTTCCACAAGAAGTTGGTCAATCAGATACTATGACACTTAGTGATATGATTGGTAAGAAAATCATAGTAGCTTTAATCGATAAAAATAATAAAGCTTGTGATGTTGAAAAAAGTTATGTAAAAATAACTAAGATGGATGATGAATACTTATTAAAAGTTAATCTTAAAGATAGTGAAAAGGAAGATTATATCTTAGTACATTTAGGTTGTTACAATTATTGTGATTCTTACTTATGTGCAAAGAAGTCAGATTATTCTAATGTTCCTGTTAAGGGATCTAAACCATCAACAACTGTACCTGTAAAGGATCCTTATGTTGAACAATCATCTGGTGATAATCCACAAAATAATACACCAAGTGATAATCCTTCTAAACCATCTAATAATCCAACATCAAGTACTAAACCATCAGATGAGCCAACACCAAGTACTAAACCATCAACTGTTCCAGATGTTAAACCATCAGATGAACCTAATGTTCAACCATCAAAGAGTCCTGCACCTTCTAAGGAACCTGGTTATCTTTATGAATATCAAAAGAGAACAAATGCTGAATTTACAAATTGGACAAGTTGGAGTAATTGGAGTAAAACAAGTTGTTCTACACAAGCATTAAATTGTAATGATAATGATATTACATGTTTGAAAAAGGTTCAATTATATAATAGAAAAGAACAAGTTGGTACATATGATAAACAATATGTAAAAACAAGAGATGTTGTAGTACAAACTGGATCATATACTCAAAAAGCATGTTCTAAATATAATTATGTAATTATTAATAATACTACATACGCTACAACTACAACTAGTACTTATACTACTGTTAATACAATCACTAAATCAACGGTAGGTACAGTAGGAAGTTGGAGATATAATGGACGTGCAAGTTATACTAATCCACCTAGAGATACTGCAACAACACATTATGAATTTGTAGGAGCTGATTATAGTTATTGTAATGAAACATGTACTACTTTACCAAAATTCTTCTATGATTCATATACTTATACTGGCGGTTTATCAACAGTTACTAATACTGTTTCTACACCAGGTAAAACAAATACATCATCAACAACAACTTCATCAACTAATACTAAAGTAGATGCTAGTTGTGGTAGTTATGTAACTAAAACAATTCCAATTTATGGAACAATAAATATCTCTGAGATTGCTACTAGAAAAGAACCTTTATATGGAACTGTATGTTACATGAGTCAAAAAACAAGAAAATTAACTAATAGTGGAAAGATATACACTAAGTGGAGTGGATATAATGACACTAGTTTACTTAATAGTGGTTGGTATTATACTGGCGCTAAAAAAGTAAAGTAAAGGGGGATAAAATATGAAAGCTAAGAAAATTGCAAATATTGTATTTTATAAATATTATGGTAGTGTAAATGAAACTAAAAAGGCATGTATCTTTTATACAGATGGAACAGTTAAAGATTGTTCTTATGATGAAGGTATTGATGCAGTTTTAGAAGTAGTTAAACAAAGAAATATTACTTCAAAAGAACAATTACTTGAGATTATAAATAAAGATGTTGTTTATGTTATGTCTGGATATGATTTTGAAGATAATTTTCATAAATTTATCGTAAAGACTGATGCTGTTAATACATCAAATAATTCAAAAGTAATTCCAAAAGTTACTGAAGATACTAGCAAAAAAGAAGAAAGAAAATCACAAGAATCACAGGAAGACGTAGCAGCTTTATTAGATGATGATAAAGATGAAGAAGAATTAGTTACACCTGTTGCTGTAAAAAATACTAGACGTAAAGGTAGAAAACAGAGTAAGATTAGTAAGTTTATATCTAATAGAAAGTCTAATAGAGAGAAATCAAAATTAAATAAAGAAAAGAAACCTTCAAAGGTACGTAAATTCTTTAAAAAAATTAAGTCAAGAGTTTTACCTATACTACTTGGTGCTACTGTTATTTTAGGTAGTGGTTACGTTGCAGGAAAAAATGAAAGTAAAATAAGAAAATTCTTTAATAATGTTTCTGAGAAGTTTTCTCCTAATACTAATAAAGTAGATGATAATAATTTATTGTATGGAAATAATGATTATTATAATGATTATACATATAAGCAATTATTAAAAGTAAATAACAATGAGGTTCAAAAACAAGCAATGAAAAATGTTCGTTCTGCTTTAGTTAACTTCAATGTAAATTTTGCTAATGCTCATTTAGAAAATGGAAAAGATATTAAAGCTGCATTAAACTTTACAGAAGTTAATGCTTTACAACAAGCTTATAATAATTATTCCAATGATGATATAGCAGCAATATTTAATGGAAGTAGAATTAATGCTAATGAATTTGGACAAGCTTATAAAAATGCTAATTTACAATTAATGGGAGCTCATGTTATTGAAACAAGACAAGCACCTGTTGATATGTCTATGTTAATTAATTCAGAAGAAGGAAAGGAATTCTACAATAGATATCATGAAATGTTCCTTCAAATTAAAGAGGCAACTGGACAAGATAAAATTGATAAAATTAATGCTTGGAGACAAGCTATAGCTCAAGATTTACCAATTTCAGATGATGTTAGGGAAGTAGGTATTTCTCATGCTGATAATCGTATTGTTGATTCTTATAAATTATCAATTGTTCCAATGGTTTCCGCTGTTGAAATAATGTATCAAAACTTAGCAGTAGATAATACATTATCAACTAAAACAATTGATTATTTGAATGATGTTGGTTTATGTAATTTAGCTCAAGATACATTTGATAGAATTGAAAGAGTTACTGAGGTAGCTCATGAAAATAATGAAGAACCATTATATGAACAATATGAAAATGCTATAATTACAAGATTAATGGAAAAAGATAGTTATGTAATTGATGATGCTCATAGAGATTTAAGTCAATTAGATGCTTTCCAAGAGGCAGTTAATAAGCATAATCATAATGGTATTCAAAATTCATATAGTAATTCTACAGGTAGTGTTTTAGAAACTCATTCAACAGTTGATAGTACAACTATTACAACTATGCATACTTCAAAAGAAAAAGAGACTACTAAAACTTCTGATAGAGATAAAGCTATAGAAAAAGCTGGTAAACAAAAAGTTGAAAAAGCTGAGGAAAAAGTTGATAAAGAAATAGCTAAAGATAATGCTATTGAAAAACAAAAAGCTGAACAAGAGGCTGAACAAAAACGTCAAGAATTACAAGCAGAGGCAGATAAACAAGCTGAACAAATGAAAGAACAAGTAGAAAACGATTATAAAGACTTTATGAATGATTTAGATAGTGCTAATAGTCAAATTGATAAGAATAATGCTGATAATGATACTACTAATGATCATCTAGTTAATGAAAGTGATTTTGGTGATCACAATGTTGATTTCTTTGATGATTATTCAGATAGTAATGGTTACTTAGATAATTCAGTAGAAGATTTAACAACAGATTCTTCTAATGATATGACTAATCAACCTTTACCTGATCCTAATGCAACTGGTAGTGCTTTTGAAAATTCTTATCCAGAAACTTCAGAGGATTTATTCCCATCAAATTCATCATATACTGTTCCAGAATATGATTATGATTATAATTTAGATTATGGTTATACTGAAGATTATGGACAAGATGAATATTATGAGCCAACAGTGGATGATTCATATCAATCTGTATTTGAGTATGAAGAACCAGTTGAAGAAACACCAGATGAGTATGCAAGTATTTCAAATGAGGAATTAGTTAATATGTTAGTAGAAAATATGGCTAATGAATCAGATAGTGGATATACAGAGGGATATCAGTATACATTACATTAATTGAAATTGGGCTTTTGCCCTTTTTCATTATGATGAGACTTGCATTTTTTGTAAAAATATGATATAATATGGACACATTGATGATAAGTGGAGTGAATTAAAGCTAATTTATGAAATAGGGCATTGTTTAGGGGGTTGAATATATGAATAATTCATATATATTTGAATATTTAGATGAGAATGATTTTAGAAAGAAAGAAAGATCAGTAAGAAAGTATAACATGCTTGCTTATAAGAAGTTAACTTTTTCTTATTATCCTGAGTTACGTAAAGGTAATTTTTTAGGTAAAGAAGTAGGAAATAATGAAAAAGATAATACTATAAGTTATGAGTTAAAGTTACCAACTGATGAGTTATTTGCAAAAGTGCATGGTGAAATTGTTTTACATTATACTGTTTATAATGAAAAGAAAATAATTCTACTTACGAATATAACTCCGGAAGGTATTTTGGATGAAGGACATAGGGCAGAGTTATCTACATATAAAGGTGTAATGATTTCTAAGACTAATCCTGAAAAAGATATGTTTAAAATTAATTTGTTAAATATGTTAGATAAATAGAAGTAGGGAAGTATACTTTTACTTATCTGTATAAGGAAAAATTAAAAAAATTTTTTCTTTTTTGTTGCAACTACATAAAATTTGTGCTATTATTAAATAGCACGGACCCTTAGCTCAGTTGGTTAGAGCATCCGGCTCATAACCGGGCGGTCACTGGTTCGAGTCCAGTAGGGTCCACCAGATTAATTTGCGAGTATGGCGGAATTGGCAGACGCGCTAGACTTAGGATCTAGTGTCTTAGACGTGCAGGTTCAACTCCTGTTACTCGCACCAGTGACGTTTCTGTTCGAACTTTTTCGAACTTTTATATAGAGAACTTGCAAAAAGTTCATTTTTATGTTATGATGAATATGTCAAGGAAACTTGCATAAAATAAAAAAGAGGAACATTTGAGTCGCAAGTGAATGTCACCTCTAAGAATTTAGATTTGACACTCTATCAATGCTGATTGAGTGTCATATTTTTATTGCTATTACCAATAAGGTAAGGAGTAATAAAATGATA
>CANQEF010000077.1 GCA_947594675.1 uncultured Bacilli bacterium | reverse complement strand
AAAGAACTATTATGATATAAGAAATAATTTCCTACCTTTTGTAAATTTGGTAAAGATACTTTTTCTAAAGAATCATTCTCATATAAGAAAGAACCTCCTACTTCTTTTAAGTTTGGTAAACTTAGTGTTTGTAAAGAACTATTATGATATAAGAAATAATTTCCTACCTTTTGTAAATTTGGTAAAGATACTTTTTCTAAAGAATCATTATCATGTAAGAAAGAACCTCCTACTTCTTCTAAGTTTGGTAGAATTAAATCTTGTAAAAAGTTATTATATTCTAAGAACCAATTGGCTACTTTTTCTACATTAGAATTTGTTAACTTTATAATCTTATTATTTTCATTTAATACTATTTTTATGTCTTCTCCCTCTTTTACTTTTATTTTTATATTCTTTTCTTTTCCTGCTACATTTTCTATCTCTATTTTTTCTATATCTTTTATAGAATCGGGGAATGAATCTTTTATTTCTTTATCATATATTTTTATTTCTTTATTTACTAAATCTAATATAAAATAATCAACTACTATATATTTTTCTTTCTCATATTTTTTTACTTCAAAATTATCTATTATTATATTATTCGGACAATAATACACATTACTTATTTCTTGATTATATTTATAATATTTTCCATCGTTTGCTTGAACATACCCTTCTATTTCAAGATTTCTATTTTCATGTTGTTGAATTAAACCATATTCCCGTTCAAAACTTTCTGTTAATCCATTTACTATATTATCTAAATTATTTGAAAATGTTGAATCTGGATTATTTACCCTGTGATTATATCTATTTTTTATTGATAAAGTATGTGAAGAGTCTTTAGTAAATTGAATACTTATTACACTCGTTCCATATCTATCTTGTCTTTGTGGATTTTTATAATCTTTTCTTTTTATTTTATTTACATCTTTTTTTACTGCAAAAAAGACTCTACAACTATTCAGTCTTCCTCCATGAAAGGTACATAATTCTTCTCCTTTAGAATAATATTTTTTAAAGCTTTGTATTTCTTCTTCACTTTTACATTCATATAAATCATATCCTACTTCACTTAACAATTCTTTTGGTGTTTTATTTATTTTTACTTGATTAATGTTTTCTACATCTACTAAACTATAAATATAATTTTTAAATTCATTTTCCTTCGCCTGATCTACAATATCTTTATATAAACTATGATTTGGTTCAAAACTATTTAAAAGTAGCTTTGGTAACAATCCTTCTATTTCCAATAATGTTGGGAAAAACTCTCGGCACAACTTGGCCATTTTCTCTCCATACTTTTTCTTTACTATTTTTAAATCTTGATTCATTTATAACACCTCTATATTTTTCTTTTAAAGAATTAATAAAACTCTATCAGAAAATATAAAATTAGATAATAATTAATAAACACAAATTATACTTACCTCATTACACAAAAGATTTCCAACTATTTATATTCAAACTATTAATAGTGATATCAAAACACATATTTTTTTACCTTACAATATTTTTTAACTAACAATTCATCATCTAAGTACTTACTAAATAAAGAAATAAAATCAACAAAATCCTCCGAATATTCATCGGTTCCCATAATCATTTTCTCTTTATTAGCAAAACTATCTAATAAAAAGCTATAAATATTCCACAAAATATTATTACTAGAAACTTTTTCTGTTTCTGATTTATGTAAACTATCAAAATTATTTATAAAATCAATTATATTCTCAAAAGAATTATACTTTCCTAACTCCTCTATTAATCCATAGAGATCAGCTCTTAAATATAAACTTTCCATTTTCTCTTTAGAAACAATTTTTTCTAAAGCACAAAGTAAAACAGTTTCTTTAGAATGTATATACAAATCATATTCATCACAAAAATATCTTTTCGCCAACAAATCAGTATATGCCTCCATTAAACCTTTTCCTAAAATTACCTTTGCATTATGTTGATAAAAACCACTATACGAAACATCTTTTGTATATAAAGAAGAAGACATATGAAAAAGCTCATGATAAATAACATTTTCATAGTGACCAATAACAATTCTATTACGATAAGGATAATAACTACCATAAACAAAAAACATTCTTTTTTGCTTAACTATCACATCATTTATATTATTATAAAAAAGAGCCAAATCATCTTTAGAAAAATTATTTATCATAGTATCAACAAAATTAACTATTTTAGAATTAAATGCTTTTTTCAATAAATTATCTCTATCCAACTCATAATTACAAACAATTTCTATAGGTTTAGCAATATCTTCCAAAGCAATCTTTTGAGGCTTGCAAAACATTTCTGAGCCATTCAAAAATTCCTTTAATATAAACGCTAATTCCATATTAACACCCACCAACTTGTTAGTGAATTATTATAGCAAATTCCACAAAAAAAGTCGAGTATTTTATTACTTAACTTTTATTATTTTATTACTTAACTTTTATTATCTTAATTCTCATTGTAAATACAATTTTTATAATGTGAGTTGTATTTACTTTGAGAATTCACCTTAACTTTTTATTACTTAACTTTCTCTAAATAAGCATTATATTGATCCAGTAAAGACTGCGTCTTAAATTTTATTTCTTTATTTTCAACAATCCACTCATCACGATGTTCTTTTAAAAATGTAAATATTTGCTCACTAGTGTCAAATATAAGATTAACTCTTTCCTTATTAGAAATCAATATTTCCTTAGACTGCATAACATCATCACTAACTTCATCCTTCAACATTAAATCTTCATACATTGCTATATAATAAGGATCAGCTAATTTTTCACGAATATATTTTTTAATATTATCCTCATCACATTCTTCAATTAAAGTATCAATTCGCTCATTAAAATTCTTTTTTGTGTCCTCAATATACATAAATTGCCCTTTAAAGTCTAAATCATCACCATAATTATCCACCAGCAATAGCTCTTTAAACTTAGTATCATTTAAAATACTAAGTACATTTTGCAAATTAACAGCATAATCATCTAAATACTCTTTAATAGCCTTTTCAATAACAGCATAATTTCCTCTAGTCTTAATCTTAGTATTATATCTATCTTTAGTAATATCTAACTCACTTAAAGAACTAATTTCCTTTTTCAAAGTATACTCAAAAGTTTTATCTCTAATAACTAAAAAACCAACCAATAAAAAAATATCTAATACTATAAAAATAAAGACTAAAAAAAACTTCTTTTGATTACTCATATTATCACCACTTCTTATTCAATATAATTCTATCATAAAATAACACTACTAGCTAGTACCTTTAATAATTCTTCTCCATAAATAAATCTACCAAACTCTATCTTTTCAAGTATTTTATCAACTAAATCATCCACTAAACAATAAAACTTGCCATCTAAATATCTTATTTCTTTGCAATTAGCTATTTTAAAATAATCATCTGTTTCATAATATATTTCACTTTCATTATTAACAATTACTCTTAAATCTAAATTATTAAAATAATTACTATCTTCTATTTTAGTCATTTCAATAAAAATACCTACCTTTTTATTAATATAAACTAACACCTTATAAAATCCACGTAAATTTAAAATTTTTCTTTTCTGCAAAATTATATCCTTAACAAAATCAATAACCTTTTCTTTTTGATCTAAGTCAATATCTTTAAAAAAATATCTATTTATAAAAAATTTATAACTATCTTTAGCTATTAATTTGATATTCATTTTCCCACCTAAAATAATATATGAAAAAAACTTAGAGAGTTTCCACACTAACTAAGTCTTCAATTCTTTTTAAAACTTCCTTTACACCTAATTTAGTCACACTTGAAAATACAACCAAATCATCACCTACTACCAAATCCAAAGTATTGAGCATATCTTTTAAATTCTTTTCCTTCTTACTACCACTAACTTTATCAGCCTTAGTCGCAACTACTGTAACAGGAATATTGTAATATTTCAAAAAATTATACATTAACAAATCGTCTTCAGTCGGTTTAATACGAAAATCAACTAACATAAAAACTCTTTTTAATTCTTCTCTTTTTTCCAAATACTCCTCAATCATCATTCCAAACTTAGACTGCGTTTTTCTATCAACAGCGGCATAACCATATCCAGGAACATCAATTAAAAAAAACTCTCCATTATTAATTTTATAAAAATTAAGAGTCTGAGTTTTACCAGGTCTTGCTGAAGTATGGGCCAAATTTTTTCTTCCTAAAATAGCATTAATAAAACTGCTTTTACCAACATTACTTCTACCAACAAGTAAAAATTCCGGTTTCCCACCTTCTGGATATTGACTTCTTCTTGTCGCAATAACTTCCAAATTGGCCTCTTTAATAACCATTTTCAATCACACATCCTTTCACTTCGATCAAGACACACATAAACAAAAATATTTTTAGAGACTAACTCGCCTTCTTCATCTTTTCTAAATATTCCTTTACTAAATTATCCAAATCTTTCATAAGCAACATAGCCTCATCAAAAGTCTTAAGTTTAACTCCTGAAGCAAACTTATGACCACCACCACCATATTTTTCAGCCATCTGATTAATTTCCGGACCACGAGACCTTATAGACACTCTTATTTGCTCATTCTTGACATCTTCAGTGATTGTTGCCCACACTATAAAATCCTCAATATAATTAAAATTATTAACCATATTACCAGCAGCTGCACTATCTACACCAAATTCATTGATAACTTTATCAGTAATCTGAATATATGCTAAAGCATTTTCCGTCACAACCATATTAGAGGCAATATATCCTTCAAGACGTACCTCATTTAAAGGACGTAAATAAAGTTTCTCATACATACTACTTAAATCCAATTTATACTTATCAATATATTGAGCAACCAAACTAAATGTTTGACTAGTACAACTATTAAATAAAAATCTATTAGAATCAGATACTAAACCCATATAAAGCTTTTCGGCTATATCCTTATTGCATTTTAAATTTGTGTTTAACAAAAGTTTCATCAATACTTCACAAGCTGAACAAGCTGTATCTTCTATTAACTCAATATCACAAAATTTTTCCACAAAAGGATGATGATCAATCTTTATTTTAAAAGAAAATTGAGAAAAATCAACAGAATCAACTCTTTTTATATCTGGAGTATCTACAACAATTAACAAAGCATTTGAAACATTTTCCTTCTTTTCAAGTCTTCCTATACGCATAAATTTAGCACTACCCGTACCAATAGCCATAACTTTCTTTTCCGGAAAAGTCAATTTAATTGAATCTCTTAAAGCAAGTTGACCACACAAAGCATCAGGATCAACTCCTACATGTCTAGCAATAACAATTGTATCATATTCTTTTATCTTTTCATAAATCTCTTTATACATCACACATTTCCTATCTATTTTGAATCAAATTCAATGTATCTCTAGCAATCATTAATTCTTCATCTGTTGGAACAACGTAAACCAATATTTTAGAATCCTCAGAACTAATTTTTACTAATTCACCACGTTTATTATTTAAATCTAAATCAATTTTTACACCCAAACAAGATAAAGCCTCACATATTTCTCTTCTTACAGGCACACTATTTT
>CANQEF010000076.1 GCA_947594675.1 uncultured Bacilli bacterium | reverse complement strand
GCAACATATAAAAGATTACGCTCATTTTTGCGATAAGAATTTTCACGATCATTATAAATTATGACACTATCAAATTCTAATCCTTTAGCCGTATATGCCGGTATAATAACTAATTCTTTTTTGAAATTATTAGAATCAGCATTTATTAAGGAAATATCAAAATCATCTTTAATTAAATTATAAATTTTTTGAGCCTCTTTATTGTCTTTAGTAATAATTGCTGTACTTTTATAACTATCTTGTAGTTTTTTAATATCATTAATTAAACTATCTTTTAAATTTACTAAATTTTTTCTAAAGATAACTGGTTTATTATTATCTTTTCTAATAGCATTTACGTGTTTTAAATTAAGAATTTTGTTAGTATATTCAATAATTTCTGGTGATGAGCGATATGTTTTTAAAAGTTCTATGTACTTACTTTCTCCCTTAAATATATCTTTTAATTCTTCTAAAGATTTGTAGCAATAATAAGGATTAATATTTTGATTAATGTCTCCTAATATGGTAAAATCAGCTTTTTTAAAGATATTAGTTATTATTAAATATTGAAGTCTATTATAATCTTGAGCCTCATCTATTATAACTTGTCTAATTGTCCCTTCGTAGATAAAACCTTCTAAAATGCCTTTCATATAAGCAAAAAGTAAAGCGTCTTCATAATTAATAATATCTTTATCAATAAAGGAATTTATAGTTGATTCAGGTAATTTTATTTTACAATGCTCACTAAGATAAAAGTTTTTGTATATTTTTTGATAATCTTTTGTAAAGTTAGCACTCTTTTTAAGAAGTTTTAAGAAAGTAGCTTTTTTCTTATTAGTTCCTTTATAAAATTGCTCTGATAGTTTGGATGCTATTTCTTCTAATCGCTCAAAAAGAGGAAGTCGATCATATTTATTATTAAGTAATTCATTTAATTGATTTTTAGTTACTTTATTTTTTTCATTTTCAATAATATCTTCTAAAAAGCGAGCCTTTGTAACATACTCATTTAAATAATTAGTAAAATCCGTTATAATTTCATCACTTTGTTTATATTTAACTAATTCTGGATAATCTTCTTGATATGAATAATAGCGAGATATAAAGTCTGTAAATGTTTCAACATCTTTATATTCAGTTATAAAGGTTGATAAGTAGTCATTAAAAGTTGTTTGTAGGGTATTAGATTCTCCCAATGATGGTAGGACATCTGATATATATTCTGTAAAAATATTATTAGGTGAAAATATTAAGATATTATTGCTAGATAGGTGTTGAAGACGATATAGTAAAAAGGCAATTCTATGTAGTGCAACCGTTGTCTTTCCAGAACCAGCAATTCCTTGGACAATTAAATTATTATCTTCTAAATTTCGGATTACTTTATTTTGTTCTTGTTGAATTGTATTAACTACATTTTTCATTTTTTCATTGGATTCTTGGGCTAAAACTTCTTGAAGTATTTCATCATCAATATTTAAAGAATTATCAAAAACACCCATCAATTTATTATCAGCAATTTTATATTGTCTTTTTCTTTTTAATTCCCCTTGAAAAATTCCTCCCGGAGCTTTATACTCACAAGGTCCAGTTTCATAATCATAAAATAAGCTACATATAGGACTGCGCCAATCATATAATATATTGTTAGAATCTTTATCTTTTAAATAAGTAAGGGACATATAAATATTAAAAATTTCTCCATCTTCATCTTTAAAGACAATTGAGGCAAAATAAGGCTTTTTCTTTATTTGAAGAAGTTGTTGAAAATATTTTTTCTTCATTAAGGCTTTATTTTCTTCTTGATTTGTTGCTAATAAGACTTGGCTTTCTTCTGCATCATCAAAACTACTGGCATTTTCCCACATCATCTTTTTAAAATTAATTAATTCTTCTTCCTCTTTGTTGACATCAAATCCTAATGAATCTAGTGTTTCATTAAGTAACTTCCCTACTTTGTCTAAAATTTTTGTTTCTTTTTTAAATTCAACTTCACTTATAGCCATAATTCCTCCAAGACATTTTAAAAACTACATCGAGTGTAGTCTTTTTCTTATCTTGAATATAACAAAAAAGGCCTCTTTTTTCAATAAAGAGGTTTAAATTTTACATTACATTTTACAATAAGTTTTTCCGGACTGTTTTGTGATAAAATTATTAGTAAAATTAATTACTTCGTCAATTAAGTCACTACTATTATCAAAAGCTTTAATTAGAGGTGAAGCTGGAGTTACTTTTAGATGATTATCTTTTGTTTTGTAAACTAGCATTTTACCATCATATTTAGCACATTCAGCAACAAATTTTATGGGATTTAACAATTTGTATTTATCTTGATGTCTTAGAACATCAATAGCGTCTTCTTCATAGCCTAAAAAATAAATATAGGTTTTTGTATTTCTTATAAGGCATTCTTTATCTTTTATATTCTCTGTCAAGCAAATGTGAGCAGCAACTACTTCTTTATCGGGAATTTTTAAATCACTATTTTTCTTGATATCATAACATAAATAACTACTTGCTTGAGCATCATCAGTACTAAAACTGATTGATAAAATATCCTTCATAATTATTTGCTCCTTTTTTTTATTAAATAGTATGCATCATCTACCTGTTTAATATCTAAATTAATTTTATTTTTATAAGTGTTTTCATAAGCATAAATTCTGTTTTTCCCTAGGTAAGAGTCAATTACTTTTTGATTATATAATAATATTTCTTCTTTAGGAATTGCGATTTTTAAAATATTTTTTATATCATGATAAGTAGTCTCTTGAGGATAATTAGTTTTTATAATTATTTCATCATCTGCAGGATTATATTGTAAATTAGTATAATTTTCTTGATCTCTAATAGTAAATTCAGTTGCATCTGGTTTTATAATTAATTCTTTAGTGTAACTACCTTCTTGGAAAGCTATTTTAGAAAAACCTATATTATAAACGGATTCAGATTTTTTTATCTTATTAATTATATTATTAAAATCATTTTGAAAACGTTCTTTTACTTGAATATTATATTTATTATTTTCTATGTAAGACTCAGAATAAAGATTTGAAACAACTCTAATTATATCTTTTTTATTTAAGTAATTAAAAAGCTGCTGTAAAAATAATTGCTTTTGTTCAATTTCTATTATAACTTTAGCATATATAGAATTTAAATAAATTTTAGGTTTTAGAGAAACTTTTTTGCTATCATAAGCAATATATTCTTTTAATTTATTTAATAATTCTTCGTTTTTTAAGTATTCATTTCTTAGTCCTAAGATAATGTCTTTTAAATAGTACATAATATTTTCCTTTATCTATTTTTTTTGGAATAGATCTTTGAAGTATCTTTCTTTGACTCTATTAGTAATTTTATTACATAATCATTTATTCCTTTAGCTAAAGCTTGTTTATTTGGAAAAACTTTATCATTTTCGGTAAATGGCCTAACATATTTTTTTCCATTTACTTCGCAAACTAGCATTAAGCCACCTGTTTTTTCTTCACATTCTTCTAGAAATTCTTTTTGGTTACATAGGTTGTAAACTGATGGTTTTAGTGTTACATCAGTTGCAACATCGACTTTGCCAACTACAAAAGTATGGACAATTCTTGGCTCTTTATTTTCAACAATTGTTGCCCATATTGGAGCATCTTCATTTTGTGGTATTTTTAAATCAGCAATAGATTTAATAGAGCATTTTCTAATATTAGAAATATTTGGAACGTTCTTTTCACTTCCAAAGTAAATATATAATTTTTCGTTTGTCATAATAATATCCCCTCAAATGTTATATTATAATTATATGAATAGTTTTTGTCAAATATTTAATATGCTAGGGCTTTTTCCAGGCAATAGTTTGTTCTTGGTAGTTTTCCTTTAAAATTAAATTATTTAATCAATTGAATTACCATTTAGAAAAGTTTTTTCTAATCATTGTATTTTTATGTAAATTATTAGAATTGAATGGAAGGATAAAAGGAGTTATTATATCTTCATTTGATATATCATTTTATTATTTACTTTGTTAAGTTAAGAATTTATTAAAGGTATTATTAGAAATATTATTAATAAAAGGACTATTACTATAACGATTAAAGCTAAAAGAAGTTTTGTTGCTAACTTATTATTAGAATTACTATTAGTATTATCTATATTGCTTATTTTATCTAGGTTATTAGAGTTATCATCAGTATTGTAATTGTTTATTAGGGATGTGTATTCTCTAGATAATTCTTCAAGACGATTATTCGTTTTAGCCTCAAAGCGAACAGTAATATTAGGACCCGTGTTACTTGCTCTTATTAGAGCCCAGCCATCATCATATATAACTTTTATACCATCAATATCTATGTAATTATAATTTTTACTTATTACGTATTCTTTTATCTTGTTAACTACTTCAAATTTTTTAGTGTCTGTTGAAGGTATTTTTATTTCTTCTGTTTGAAAATAATTATTTATTCCTAGCAATAAGTCGTTGACATTTTTTTCTGTATTAGAAAGTATTTCTAACAGTCTAAGTCCCGCATAAAGACCACTATCAAAACCAGGCCAACGATCTGTAAAATAAACATGTCCTGATAATTCGCCTCCAAAAGGTAAACCATCTTCTCTTACTTTAGCTTTTGTATAAGAATTACCTGTTCTGTAGCAAATTCCTTTACCGCCTAATTTAGTAATTTCATCACTTAAACTTTTAGAGCATTTTACATCATATAAAAATTCTTTTTTAGAAACTTTATTTATTATATCTCTAATTATAATTATCATATATTTGTCAGTGGGAATAAATTTACCATCATTAGAGACAATGCCTAAGCGATCTCCATCTCCATCAAAAGCAAGGCCAATATCAGCTTTTGTTTCTAAAACTTTTTCCTTTAACTGTTTTAAATTATCTTCAACGCAAGGATCTGGATGATGATTAAGAAAATTGCCATCACTAATATTATTAATAAAAATTAAATCAAGAGGAAATAATTCATATATTTTTTGAGCAATTATACTGGTAGTCCCATTTCCTGGATCAATAACTACTTTTAAACGGCGTGGACCAAATTTTAAATTATCTTTAAATAAAGCAATATAGTCATTTGTAATATCATAAATTTCAGTTATTCCTTCACCTTTAGAAAAATCTTTTTTTAAAATAAAAGCTAAAAAATCTTTTATTTCTTGTCCTTTACAATTACCTTTTTCATCAAAAGCAAATTTAAAACCATTATCATTTTTAGGATTGTGAGATGCAGTTACCATAATACCACTATAAGTTTTTAGTTTTAGGCAAGCATAATAATACATAGGTGTTGTACATAATCCTAAAGAAATAACATCTACTCCCGTTTCATTTATACCATTAATTAAAGCATTATATAATAAATCACTACTAATACGATTATCATGTCCTACAATGCATTTATTTTTACCTATCGTTTTTATATAGCTACCAAAACCTAAGCCTATTGTATAAGCTGTATCTTCATCTATTTCTTCTGGGACTTTTCCTCTAATATCATATTCTCTAAATATTAGTTCATTAATATTTTCTTTTATTTTCATAAGCATCTCCTCTATTATATATTACCATAATATTAAGATGAGAAAAAGAAATTTTCAAAAAAATTAATTTTAGACAATACGTAATAGACA